>CAMYUO010000052.1 GCA_947302065.1 uncultured Clostridia bacterium
AAGTCCATGAAGTTCTGTTTGATTGTCAGACCGGGTTTGCTCTCGTCAGCATTGCCGTCATAGCTGATATGGCAGTAGCCTTTCATAAACATCAGCGAGCCTTTTGCACACAAAACGTTGCCTGTAAAACAGTATTCGGAAGTCTCGTAAGAGATCTCAGCTAATTCCACACCGCTTGCCAAAAGTGAGCTTTGCAGACTCGGCGCATTTTTTAAAAAGTAATCCCTTGCTTCTTCCTCGGTTATCTGCTCACCAATGACCTGTTTTCGATTGTTTTTAGGCAGCGCAGCTATCATTGGCTGTCCGCCGACACGTTCGTTCGGGTCAATGCCGCTATTGGCACTCGATGTCGTAGTTATCTCTGACGAGCTGTCGGCTTTTGAACTGCTCGTCATAGCCTGAGATGAGCTTTCAGTTGTGGTTTTTGAGCTGCTTACGATGCTGCCGCCTGTCTTTATTTCGTTGCCTCCTGCGCCTTTTGTCAGCAGTGTGACCACGATAGCAGTGACCGTCAGCAAGGGCAGCGCAATTAATGATATTTTTCCGACTTTCTTTACTTTGGCGTGTTCGCTCGTATTTTGCTGTTCGTATTCGTGCACACGCTTAAGAACACTGTCAGACATTTCCTTATAGTCTTTCATCTTCGATGCCCTCCTTTCCGAGCTGTGCTTTGAGAGCTTTCCTTGCCCTTGATGCGAGCATTTCCGTGCTGTGAACGCTCTTTTTCATGATAGCCGCTGTTTCTTTCATGCTCAGCTGTTCAAAGTATTCAAGCCACAGCACCTGTCTGTATTCGGTCTTTAACTTTCTCAGCGCTCTGTGCAGAGTTATCTTCTGTTCCTGCCGCAGATACGCTCTTTCTATGTCTGCTTCGTCATCTGAGATATCTCCCGCTGTATCAAGCGGCTGCACACTTTGCCTTTTCTGCCTGCGCAGATAGTCAATAGCAATGTTCCTGCCTATCGTGTAAAGCCATGTTTTGAACGAGCTTTTGCCCTTGTCTTTGGGCTTTTTTGTGCCCAGAAGCACAAAAGTGTCCTCCGTGAGATCCTCGGCAGTGTGAACGTCACTGACAATGCTTGTCAGATACAGTATCAACCCGTCTTTATAATCTCTGATTATCTCGATAAGTCCGCTCTCATCGCCGTTTTCGCGATAACGGCGGTAGCTGTCTGAGCCGTTGTCCATGGGCGTTCTCCTTTCCCAAAGGGCAGTTGCTGCTTCCTTTGATACTTACACGAATAGAACTTCGTTTTCCTCACACCTATTCTATCACTTTTCACTGTCTGCGGCAAGAGTTTACAGCCTGGAAAAATTCTCTTTATTCTACTTGAAAATTGACCGTATATATGGTATAATAATTTGAATAATAATCTGATGAAAAGAGCTGTATTATGAAAAAGTGGAAGATTTCAAAATGCGATGAGGCTAAGGCTGCCGAATTCGCAAAGAAGTGTGATATAAACAGGCTTGCCCTTGAGGTGTTGACGTCCCGTGGATTCACCGATTTTCAGCAGGTGGTAGACTTTTTTGATGTTCCCGACCTGTCCGACCCGTTTCTTATCAAGGATATGGACAAGGCTGCCGCTGCAATAAACGAAAAGATCGACAATTACGAGCTGATCTGCATTTACGGAGACTATGACTGCGACGGTATAACCGCAACGTCTATCCTCTACAATTATCTTGAAAGCATGGGCGCAAACGTTATGTATTATATCCCCGAGCGCTCGGCAGGATACGGTCTTAATGAGCAGGCTGTAAGAGAGCTTGCAGAAAAGCACGTTTCACTTATTGTTACCGTTGATAATGGCATTTCTGCGGTCGAGGAAGCCAAGCTTATCAGGGAACTTGGCATGGAACTCGTTGTAACAGACCACCACCAGCCGCCAGAGGTACTGCCCGATGCCGTCGCTGTTGTTGACCCTCACCGTGCCGACTGTCCGTCACCGTATAAGGACATTTCGGGCGTTGGCGTTGCTTTCAAACTGTGTGCCGCACTTGATGACGGCAGCTATGATGCAGTTCTCGAGCAGTACGGTGACATCTGCGCCATTGGAACAGTAGCCGATGTCGTTCCGCTCAACGGTGAGAACAGAACTATCGTAAAGCACGGACTTGAATATCTGAAAAACACCGAAAATTCTGGTCTTTGCAAGCTTTTTGAGCTTTCCTCGCTCGACAGGGAAGCTATCAATGCCGTTGATGTTTCGTTCAGGATAGCACCTGTTATCAATGCCTCCGGACGTTTCGGCTCTCCGCTGACCGCTGTCAAGGCACTGCTCAGCGAGGACGAGGGCGACGCTGAAAGCTATGTCAGCCAGCTTATCGAGCTGAACTCGATGCGCAAACAGACCGAGAACGAGATAATCACCGAGATAATCGAACATATCAACAAATATCCTCAGACGCTCAATCACGCCGTTCTGGTGCTGTGGGGGAAAAACTGGCACCCCGGCGTTATAGGTATCGTTTCGTCAAAGATACTTGACTACTACGGCAAGCCGAATTTCATCATCTCTATTGATGACGATGGCAACGCAAGAGGCTCTGCACGAAGCATACACGGCTTTGATGTTTTTGAGTGCCTTTGCCATTGCAGTGAGCTGTTTGAAAAGTTCGGCGGACATGAGTGCGCTGGCGGTTTCTCACTCAAACAGGATAACATCGGTGCTCTGTGCAGCAGGATATACGAGTATGCCGATTCTATGGAAAAGCTGCCCGTTCAGGAAATGAGTGCAGACAAGCTGCTGCAGCCGCAGGATCTTACTATCGAGAATGTCAAGGGTCTGCGCGCGCTTGAGCCGTTCGGTGCTGGCAATCCTGTTCCGACATTTGCTATCCTCGGAGCAAGAGTGCTCGTTGTTGCGCCGCTTTCGCAGGGCAAGCATACCAAGATAGATTTTGATTACGGCGGATATAAGGGTCAGGCACTTTTCTTCTCGCTTTCTCCCGATAACGCCTGCTTTAAAGTCGGCGACAGGATAGATATGCTCGTAAGGCTCGATATAAACACATTCCGCGGTGCCGAATCGGTGTCTATCAAGGTCATCGACCACAGGCTCAGCGGTGTAAAGCAGGAAAGATACTTTGCCGCAAAGCAGTGCTATGAAAAGCTTATGCGAGGTGAAACTCTGCCGCCTGCATATGTCAAGAAAATGATACCCACAAGAGAAGAACTCATAAAAGTGTATAAATACATAAACAGCGTAAGGTCAACCAATGTCGACCATATGTTCATGAAGCTTGGCGACGATAGTATGAATTACTGCAAAATGCGCATCTGCATGGATATCTTCAAGGATAAGGAGCTTATCGACTATAAGCCGGCGACCATGAAGCTGACTGCGTGCGAGGTCAAGTCGAGAGTTGACCTTGAACAGTCACCGACACTTGTAAAACTCAAAGAAATTCTTTAACAGGAGGTTAGGATAAATGGCTGAAGAAAAAACTATTACCGTTGATATGCTGATACAGAAGATACTTGACGGCGAAAAGCAGTATGACCTTTCAAAGATCGTTTCTGCGTTTGAGCTTGCAAACAAGTATCATGACGGACAGAAAAGAGAATCGGGCGAGCCTTATATCACTCACCCTATGGCAGTCGCATATATCCTGCTTGAACTCGGTCTCGATACCGATACACTGTGTGCTGCATTGCTGCACGATGTTGTCGAGGATACCGACTGCACACTTGAGATACTGCAAAAGAAATTCGGCAGTGATGTTGCCATGCTCGTTAACGGCGTGACAAAGCTGAAAAAAGTCGAGACATTCACCAAAGACGAGCAGAAAGCCGAGAATATCAGAAAGATCCTGCTTGCAATGAGTGAGGATATCAGAGTCATCATCATCAAACTTGCCGACAGGCTGCACAATATGCGCACGCTGAATTATTGCCGAGATGAGAAAAGGCGCAATATCGCCCACGAAACTATGAACATCTATGCGCCGATAGCTCACAGACTCGGTATCAGATCAATAAAGGACGAGCTTGAAGACCTTTCATTCAAATATCTTGACCCTTATGCGTATAATGAGATCGAAAAGCAGATGAATCTGCGCAAAGGCAGCAGGGATCAGCTTGTTGAAGATCTCAAGGAAAAGATCAGAGAGCGTCTCGAAAAGGATATCCACCCGACACCAGCAATAGAGGGCCGTGTAAAGTCAAACTACGGTATCTACAAGAAAGTTTACCGTGACGGCAAGGAGATAGACCAGATCTATGACCGCTATGCCCTGCGTATAATTGTCAATACCGTTACCGAGTGTTATAATGTCCTCGGTATCATCCACGATATGTTCAGACCTATCCCGAACAGGTTCAAGGACTATATCTCCACACCAAAGGCTAATATGTATCAGTCTCTGCATACCACTGTTATCGGTCGTGAAGGAGTGCCTTTCGAGGTACAGATCAGAACGTGGGATATGCACAGAACAGCTGAATACGGAATCGCAGCCCACTGGAAGTATAAAGAGGGCGTCGCAGGCGGAAGCTCCAAGGACGATCAGCGCCTTGCTTGGATAAGACAGATAATCGAGTCCCAGCAGGAATCCGATGACGTTGAGGAGATAGTTCGTGCGATCAAAAACGACCTCGCACCCGAGGACGTATTCGCATTTACGCCAAAAGGCGATATGATAACCCTGCCTGTCGGCGCAACTGTCATCGACTTTGCATATGCTATCCATACCGAAGTCGGTCATAAGATGTGCGGCGCAAAGGTCGATAAGAAAATGGTCTCCTACGACTATCAGATAAAAACAGGCGAGATCATCGAGATACTCACCTCGAACGTTGCAGGACACGGACCGAGCAGGTCGTGGCTCAACATCTGCAAGACCAACGAGGCAAAATCCAAGATACGCCTGTGGTTCAAGCGTGAAAGACGTGAGGAGAACATCTTTGAGGGCAGAAGCGCACTTGAACGTGAGTTCAGGCGCAATATGATAAGAGTGCCCGAAGATGAGCTTGAAGAGTTCCTGAAGATGGATATGAAGCGTCATAACTGCGATACGCTTGACGATTTCTTCGCAGCGATAGGATATGGCGGCGTTCAGCTTTCAAAACTCATTGCAAGGCTCAAAAACGAGTATAACAAGAAATACGGTGAAAAGGCAACTGCCGAGAACCAACCTGAAAAGGATATCAAGAGCGCAACAGGCAACTCAGCAGGCATCGTTGTCGACGGCGTTGAGGACTGCGTAGTAAGATTTGCACAGTGCTGCAATCCGCTGCCGGGAGACGAGATCATCGGCTTCATAACCCGTGGTCACGGCGTTTCGGTGCACAGAAAAGACTGCGTGAACTACCTCAATCAGAAAGACGACCCCGCAATGAAGGACAGATGGGTGTCTGTCAAGTATGAGGGAACAGGCAAAAAGCCCGGCTATTTCAAGTGTACTCTCGATATCATCGCAGTTGACAGGATAGGTCTGCTCGCAGACGTTTCCTCAGCGCTTGCAATGATAAACATCTATATTTATGAATCTACCGCAAGAGAGCTTAAAAACGGCAATGCTATCCTTTCGATA
Organism: uncultured Clostridia bacterium; assembly: GCA_947302065.1. Lineage (GTDB taxonomy): Bacteria > Bacillota > Clostridia > Oscillospirales > Ruminococcaceae > Hominimerdicola. The sequence continues at coordinate 5,539 of CAMYUO010000052.1, forward strand.
ACCGTGAGCATCGCTGGCATGGAACAGCTCAACAATGTTATAAACAAACTCAAAAAGATCAAGAACGTTATCTCCGTTGAAAGAAGCGGAAGATAACGCAAGGGAGGACTTATGAACGTTTACAGTCTCAAACCGCTGAGTATCTGCGACACCAACAGCTATATCGTAGCAAGCGCACAGAACAACGCTGTGCTTATCGATGCACCTGCCGATGCGGATTATATCCTCGAACAGCTCGAACTGTTCGGACTGACACTTAAAAAGATCTTTCTTACTCACGGGCATTTTGACCATATCGGCGCTGTTGCCGATCTTGTTGACAAAACAGGCTGTGAGGTCTATGTCTGCGCATTTGATAAGAACAAGATATACGATGAGGACAGCATGCTCGTAAATCACTTTATGGTGCGTGGCTACAAAAAATATACGGGCGAGGTCATCACTTTCACCGAGAACGATATCCTCACTCTTGATGAGCTTGAATTTGATGTAGTTGAGACTCCGGGTCATACAAGCGGCTCGGTGTGCTTTATCTGCGGCAATGTGATGTTTACGGGCGATACGCTGTTTGCACGTTCCTGCGGAAGAACGGATCTGCCCGACGGCGACCCCGCTGCAATGAAAAAGTCACTCAAAAAACTTTGCGAGCTTGGCGGTGACCTGAAGGTCTACCCGGGGCATATGCAGTCTACCACGCTCGACACCGAGCGCAAGTACAATCAGTTCATGCAGGGCTTGTAATGCATGGATAAACGGATGGAATAAAGATATGACACTTTGTTTTAGCGGAAACGACTATAAATATGAACTTGAGGGCGTAATGAAGCTGTTCATTCCCGCAACGCTTTTCAATATCGTCTATGAGGACAAGATACCGTCAGGCGATGAATTTGCGTTTGTGAGAAAGAAACAGTTTGATAATTACGCCCTTTTATATGTTATATGCTCATATAACGGCAAAAGAGCACGAAAAGTCTGCAAAGCAGGCAGCGACGAAGACCACGAACTTTGCCTTTCACGCCTGCTTTTCAAAGCCATGAGCGAGCTGACGGGCAGCACGCCAAAATGGGGGATCATCACAGGCATTCGTCCCGTAAAGCAGGTCAACAGGTATCTCAGCCGTAATATGACAGAAGATGAGATATTCACAGCGATGCAGAAAGACTATCTGTGCTCCGATGAAAAGTGCGGCATCGCAATGAAAACGGCTTACGCACAGAAAAAGATACTTGACGAGCATGATAAAAACAGCTTCAGCCTATATGTATCCATACCTTTCTGTCCGACGAGATGTTCATACTGCTCGTTTGTATCTCAGTCGATAGAGCAGTGTATGGGTCAGATACCGGAATACCTCGACAACCTCTGCAAAGAGATAGAGTATACCGGAAGCCTTGTCAGAAAGCTCGGGCTTACGCTTGATACTGTGTATTTCGGCGGCGGAACGCCCACAACTCTCGAGGCAGACCAGCTTGAGCGGCTGATGAAAACGATAGCCGCAAGCTTTGATATGTCGCACGTCAGGGAATACACCGTTGAAGCGGGCAGACCTGATACCATAACTTACGAAAAGCTTGAAACGATAAAGAAAAACGGCTGTACAAGGGTTTCTATCAATCCGCAGACGCTCTCTGACAGCGTGCTTGAAAAGATAGGCAGAAAGCACACCACCGAGCAGTTCTTCAAGGCTTATGATATTGCAAGGCAGGTCGGTTTTGACTGCATAAACACCGATATCATAGCAGGTCTGCCGTCTGATACTCCCGAAAGCTTTGCTCACACCGTTGACAAGCTCATCGAACTCGGTGCGGAGAACATAACCGTGCATACTCTTTCGATAAAGCGTGCCGCACGCCTTAACAGAGACCGTGAGGAAGGCTTGCTTGAAAACCCAGCCGATAAAATGGTCGGCTATGCGACAAAGCGCCTGCATGAAAGCGGCTATGCTCCGTATTATCTTTACAGGCAGAAAAATATGCTTGAAAACCTTGAAAACATCGGCTGGTCAAAGCCGGGCAGAGAGAGCCTTTACAACGTTTACATCATGGAAGAGGTCCAGACGATAATTGCTGTCGGTGCAGGCGGCTCTACCAAGCTTGTTGACCTTGACGGCAAGCGTCTTGAACGTGTTTTCAATTATAAATTCCCGCTGGAATACAACAAGCATTTTGATCTTATGCTTGAAAAGAAAAACGAATTAGAGGAATTTTATGCTCAAAAAAAATGATGATATAATCCTTGAAATAACCGATATGACAAACGAAGGCAACGGTGTCGGACATCACGATGGCGTGGCTGTCTTTGTCGCATGCAGTGCTGTCGGCGATGTTATAAACTGCAGGATAGTCAAGGTCAATAAAAGCTATTGTTACGGCATCGTTACGGGTTTTGTCACCGGGTCTCCGTACCGCATCGACGATGATTGTCCTGTGTCAAAGACCTGCGGCGGCTGTTCGTTTAGGCACTTTACATATGAGCATGAGTGCGAGGTCAAGAATAACTTTGTCAAAGCCTCTTTTGAGCGCATAGGCAAGCTTTTTCCCGAGTATGAGGACTTTCTCGGCTGTGACAGAACATCGCATTACCGCAACAAAGCGCAGTATCCCGTTGGCGCCCAGGACGGCAGAGCGGTCTGCGGCTTTTATGCAAAGCGCTCTCACAGAGTCTGCGCACATACTGCCTGTGATCTCCAGCCGCAGATATTTGCACAGATCGTTGACAGCATTATGGACTATGTGAATAACAATAGCATCGCACCTTATGATGAGCAGACAGGCAGCGGGCTTTTGCGGCATATCTATCTGCGCAGAGGCGAG
>CAMYUO010000053.1 GCA_947302065.1 uncultured Clostridia bacterium
TAAAAGAATTTTCGGGTCACAGTCTTGTTAAATTCAGGCTCGAGACGGGAAGAACACACCAGATCAGAGTTCATTGTGCCTATATTGGACATCCTGTTTACGCAGATGATGTTTACGGTAAAGCTGTAAAGGGCATTGATGGTCAGTGCCTTCATGCTAAGAAGATCGGCTTTATTCACCCGACTACAAATAATTATATGGAGTTTGACAGCGAATTGCCCGAATACTTTGTAAGGGTGCTGAACAAACTCGAAAAGATGTGTTGAGGAAAGTATGTTTGAGGATATAAACAAGGTCTTGCTGATAACGGATATGGACGGCACGTTTCTTCCGTCAAGCAAGATACCGGGCAGGAAAACTCTTGATGCCGTTGACAGATTTCAAAAGGCAGGCGGTAAGTTTTCAATAGCCACAGGTCGTTCGCTGCAGGCATCGCAGCAGTATTTTGATACTGTTACGGTGAATTGCCCGATAATAATGTGCAACGGCGGAATGATATATGACATCAATACCCGCAGGCAGATATATGATGTATATGTTCCACGGGAAACAAAACATATAGTCAAGCAGATACTCGCTGACAATGACTATGTCGGCTGTGAAGTGCTGAAACTTGACAATGTATATGTACCTCAGCTGACACCTATCGAGGAAAAGCATCTGAAGATATGCAAGGTCAATGATCCCGTTATCTGCGGAATTGATGATATTGCTGATGATTGGTATAAGGTGCTTTTTGCAGTTGAGCCTGAAGATATGGACAGACTGATCGATTATGTTCAGGCTCAGGGTTTTGAAGGAGTTGACTTTGTCAGATCCGCACCTGAGTATTATGAGATTCTTCCTCAGAACATCTCTAAAGGCTATGCTTTGGGCATGATGCGTGAGGTCTGCGATATGAGCGATTATACGTTCGTTGCAGTTGGTGATTATAATAACGATATTGAAATGATCGTGGAGGCAGATGTAGGGATTTGTCCTTCCAATGCTACGCCTGATGTCAAAGCAGCAGCGGATATCATTCTCGATCAGTCCTGTGAACAGGATGCTGTTGCGGCAGTTATTGAGTATATTTTTGAAAAAACAATAAAATAAATTTGGAGGTTTACAGTATGGACGCAACATTGAAAAAACAGCTTGAGATCACAGCCTGCAAAATACGTCTTGGTATTATTGAGGGCGTTTTCAATGCTAAGTCGGGTCACCCGGGTGGTTCTCTTTCGATTGCAGATGTTATGACTTATCTGTACTATGCAAAAATGAACGTTTACCCTGACAAGCCCGATGAACCGCAGAGAGACAGACTTGTTCTGTCAAAGGGTCACACTGCCCCTGCACTCTATTCTACACTTGCAGAGAAAGGATTCTTCTCAAAGGATGAGCTTAAGAGCCTTCGTCATATCGGCGCAATGCTCCAGGGTCACCCTTGCATCACTATCCCTGGTGTAGATATGTCTTCGGGATCACTCGGACAGGGTATCTCAGTTGCCTGCGGAATGGCTCTTTCCGGCAAGATCACAAACGACACTTACAAGGTCTACACTATCCTTGGTGACGGTGAGATCGAAGAGGGTCAGGTCTGGGAGGCTGCAATGTTTGCTTCTCACTACAAGCTGGATAATCTCGTTGCTATAGTTGATAACAACGGTCTGCAGATCGACGGTAAGGTCGAGGACGTAATGAGCGTTTATCCTATAGCTGATAAATTTGAGGCGTTTGGCTGGCACGCTATCAGCGCAGATGCACATGATTTCGATTCTCTTGAAAAGGCTTTTGATGAGGCAGAGAGCATCGCAAATCAGCCTGTTGTTATCATTCTCAAGAGTGTTAAGGGCAAGGGCGTTTCGTTTATGGAAAACAACGTTTCATGGCACGGTTCTGCACCTAACAAGGAGCAGTACGATCAGGCAGTCGCTGAGCTGACTGCACAGCTTAAGGAACTGGAGGGTTAAGCAATGGCAGAGTTGAAGAAAGTCGCTACCAGAGAGAGCTACGGTAATGCTCTTGCTGAGCTTGGAGATAAGTACGAAAATCTTTATGTTTTTGATGCAGACCTTGCTGCCGCTACAAAGACAGGTATATTCAAGAAGAAGTTCCCTGACAGATTCTTTGACTGCGGTATCGCAGAATCGAATATGATGGGCGTTGCTGCCGGTATGGCTGCAACAGGCAAGATTCCGTTTGTTTCGACATTTGCAATGTTTGCTGCAGGCAGAGCTTTTGAGCAGGTAAGAAACTCTATCGGTTATCCTCATCTCAACGTTAAGATCGGTGCTACCCATGCTGGTATCTCTGTCGGTGAGGACGGTGCAACACATCAGTGCAACGAGGATATCGCTCTTATGAGAACTATCCCCGGAATGACAGTTATCATAACTGCAGACGATGTTGAGGCAAAGGCTGCTGTTGAGGCTGCTATCAACTATGAGGGCCCTGTATATATGAGGTTCGGCAGACTTGCTGTTCCTGTTTTCAATGATCCTGAAACATACAAGTTCGAGATCGGCAAGGGCATCAAGCTCCGTGACGGCAAGGATATCACTATCGTAGCAACAGGTCTTATGGTTTATGAGGCAATTGAAGCTGCAAAGACGCTTGCTGAGCAGGGTATTGAGGCAACTGTTATCAATATCCACACTATCAAGCCGATAGATAAGGATATCATCATTGAGGCTGCAAAGAACACCGGTCTTGTTCTTACTGTAGAAGAGCACAGCGTTATCGGCGGTCTCGGCGAGGCTGTTTGTGATGTTCTCAGCGAGAACTATCCTACAAAGGTCGTTAAGATCGGTGTAAACGATGAGTTCGGTCACTCCGGTCCTGCTGTTGATCTTCTCAAGCAGTATGGTCTTTGTGCTGAAAACATCGTTGCAAAGGCAACAGAAGCTGTAAAGGCAAAATAATATTGTTTTTCAAAAGGCTGCGGCGTTTTGCTGCAGCCTTTTTCACGTTATTCACTTGATTTGAGTATTATGGCTCAGGAGGTGATAGCATGAGCGCTTATAAAAGGTCGGCAAAGAGCAAGATCTCATATATCGTTCTTGTGGTTTTTGCGGTAATTGTTTTCCTGATCGGTGTGTTCTGCTATCAGCTATCCATGAACATAGATGATATGAGCAAATATGAAAGCAAGCTTCTTGCTGCCGAGATAATCAATTCTGCGGTAGGAGAGGCTCTTGAAAACTGTCATTCGCAGGAGATATTAACAGATGTCAGAGACAGCAGTGGCAAGATCGTTTCGTTCTCGATCGATCCAATGCTGAGCAATGAGATCAACAAGACTATTTCCGAGGCAATAACGCAAAAGATAAGACAAAGCGAGGATAAGGGCTTCAATGTCCCAATCGGTACGCTTTCGGGCATAACATTTCTTGCAGGCAGAGGATTTGATCTTGAACTGAAACTACATCAGTTAGGCAGCGTTTCGACCAGGATAATATCGGAATTTGACGATTGCGGCATAAATCAGTCACGATATCGTGTTTACATTAACATCTCCGTAGAATTGAGTGCCGTACTTCCGATCAAAACGACTGAGATCACAGTCGAAAGCCAGTATCTTTTAGCTGAAAAAGTCATTGTGGGCGATGTTCCCGATGCTTATTTTTCAGCGTAAAATGCTTGTAATTTGAAAGCAGTTGTGGTATAATATCATTTGGAATGTCAATAAACTGATGCAGGCGGTGAAAGCTATGGAAATGAATGAAACCAGCGCAAAGAAAAAGATCGACGAGCTCGTTGAGGTGCTCAACTACCATGCAAGACTCTATTATGTTGAGGACAGAAACGAGATAAGTGATTACGAATATGATATGATGCAGCGTGAGCTTAAACAGCTTGAAGAACAGTTCCCGCAGCTCATCCGCAAGGATTCACCGACTCAGCGTGTCGGAGGTGCACCTGTTTCGATCTTTGAAAAGGTTACTCACAAGGTGCAGATGGGTTCTCTGCAGGACGTTTTCTCATTTGAAGAAGTTCGCAGCTTTGTTGATACTGTCCGCAAAGGCGTTGATGACCCTCATTTTGTTGTCGAACCTAAGATAGACGGTCTGTCTGTTTCACTTGAATACCATAACGGCGAATTCGTTATAGGCTCAACAAGAGGCGATGGATTCGTCGGCGAGGACGTTACGCAGAATCTCAAAACTATCAAGAGTATCCCTGTCAGCATTTCTGAAAAGCTTCCTCTTATCGAGGTAAGAGGAGAGACATATATGCCTAGAGATGTTTTCCTGAGGCTTGTAAAAGAGCAGGAAGAGAACGACGAGCAGCCGTTCAAAAATCCGAGAAATGCAGCTGCCGGTTCTCTGCGTCAGAAAGACCCTAAGATCGCAGCAAAGCGTGATCTTGACATATTTGTATTCAACGTTCAGCAGATAGAAGGCAAGACGCTTACTTCACATAAGCAGTCGCTTGATTATATCAAAGAGCTCGGTTTTAAGACTATCCCGGGATATGTTCGTGTTGCTACTGCTGATGAAGTGATAGCACAGATCGAAAAGATAGGTCAGCAGCGTTTTGACCTGCCATATGATATCGACGGTGTTGTAATAAAAGTCGATGATTTTTCACAGCGTGAGGTGCTCGGACCAACTGCAAAAGTTCCGAAGTGGGCAGTTGCATATAAGTTCCCGCCTGAAGAAAAGAACTCGAAATTGCTTGATATCGAGCTTAATGTTGGCAGAACGGGTGTTGTGACTCCTGTTGCTGTGTTTGAGCCAGTATTCCTTGCCGGAACAAGTGTTTCAAGAGCAACGCTGCACAATCAGGATTTTATAAATGAAAAGAATATAGGTATAGGTGATACTATCCGTGTCAGAAAAGCAGGAGACATTATACCCGAGGTGCTCGGCAGCGTAGAAAAGCATTCTGAGGGTGTGTTCAGCCTGCCTGATAAATGCCCTGTTTGCGGCTCACAGCTTGTCAGGAGCGAGGAAGAGGCAGCTATCCGCTGTCCTAATGTTGATTGCCCTGCACAGATATTCAGGAGTATCGTTCATTTTGCATCAAAGGGTGCAATGAACATTGATGGTCTCGGACCGCAGATAGTCAAGATCCTGCTTGATAATAAACTGATAAGCTCGGTGGCTGATCTGTATCAGCTCAGGATATCTGATATAACGGAGCTTGAGAATTTCAAGGAAAAGTCGGCAAACAATCTGATAAGCGCTATTGAAGCTTCAAAAAGCAATTCACTTGACAGGCTGGTGTTTGCTCTCGGAATCAGGAATATCGGACAGGCATCTGCCAAGTTGCTGTGCGATAAGTTTGGTGATCTTGACAACATCATGGCTGCAACTGCCAAGCAGATCGCAGAGATAGACGGCTTTGGTGAGGTCATGGCTGCAAGCGTATACAAAGCTTTCCATGAGGAACATATGATAACGCTTATTGAAAGGCTCAAGCAAAGTGGTCTGAATACAAGCTATGTCAAGGTTCAGTTAGATGATAGATTTGCCGGGAAGACTTTTGTTCTTACAGGCACGCTGCCAACGCTCAAGCGTGACGAGGCTAAGGCACTTATCGAAAAGTTCGGCGGCAAGGCTTCGGGCTCTGTTTCTAAAAAGACAAGCTATGTTCTTGCCGGTGAAGAAGCCGGCAGTAAGCTTACCAAGGCGCAGGAGCTGGGAATTGAGATAATTACAGAAGAACAGTTCAAGGAAATGATAAAGTAACTGTGGAGAGATGTATGACGATCGATGTTGATAAGGTTTCGCAGCTGTCTAAGCTGAAGATAGATGCTGATAAAATGCCAATGTTTGAAAAGCAGATGAACGACATCGCACAAATGGCTGATGTTCTTGCACAAGTCAGTGCTCAGCAGCTGAGCGATGATACCCGCCGAGCTTTGCTTCGTGACGATACGTTCATCGGTGCTGCTTTCGGAAACGACAAAGCGATGCAGAATGCTCCGGTTGCAAAAGACAGTTATTTCTGCGTTCCCAGAACGGTGGAGTAGCCTATGCAGCTTTATGAATACAACGCTTTTGAGCTCAGCGAACTGCTTGAAGACAAGAGCATAAGTTCTGTTGAGCTTACTAATTCTGTAATTGACAGGATAAATGCAGTTGATAAACAGCTGAATGCGTTTATCACTGTATGTTCTGAACGTGCGATCGGGCAGGCAAAGTCTGTCGATGAAAAACGCATAAACGGAGAAAAATTGCCCAGACTTGCAGGCATACCGATCGGCCTGAAGGATAATATTTCGCTAAGCGGCGTGAAAATGACATGTGCATCAAGAATGCTTGAAAATTATATTGCGCCTTATAATGCAACAGTTGCTGATAAGCTCGAAACAATTGGTGCAGTCCTCATTGGTAAACTCAACATGGACGAGTTTGCAATGGGATCTTCTAATGAAAACTCATTCTTTGGAGCGGTTAAGAATCCGTATGATACAAACCGTGTTGCAGGAGGTTCTTCAGGTGGCTGTGCAGTTGCTGTAAGCGCAGGTGAAATACCTTGCGCACTCGGCTCTGATACCGGTGGCTCTATCAGGCAACCCGCTGCGTTTTGCGGTGTTGTCGGACTAAAGCCGACATACAGTGCTGTTTCAAGATACGGTCTTACTGCTTTTGCATCGTCTTTTGATCAGATAGGTCCTGTTTGCAGATGCGTTAAGGATACAGCACTGATGTTTGATGCAATCTCCGGTCACGATAGGCGCGACTCAACCTCGGCACAGAGAGAATACTTATCGTGCTATGACAGCATTACCGATAATATCAAAGGCTTGAGGATCGGTGTTCCGAGAACGCTTTTTGAAGACATATGCAGCGAAGATGTGCTTGATAGCTTTAACAGTGCATTGGCTGTTTTGGAGCAGTTCGGCGCACAAGTCGTGGATATAGAGCTTGAGAATACAAAGTTTGCGCTGCCTGCGTATTATGTCATTTCCTCAGCTGAAGCCTCGTCTAATCTCGCTCGCTTTGACGGCGTTCGCTATGGTTTCCGTGCCAGCGGATGCAAGGATCTGAATGATATGTATATCTCTACACGGTCAGAGGGTTTTGGCGATGAGGTCAAGCGCAGGATAATGCTCGGCACATTTGTGCTAAGCGCAGGCTATTATGATAGTTATTATAAAAATGCTTTATCGGCGGCAAAGTTGATAACCTGCTCTATTAAAGATCAATTTGAAAAAGTGGATATCATCGCTATGCCGACATCGCCCGAAACTGCATTTAAACTCGGCGCTAAGACCAATGATCCGATAGAAATGTATAAGAGTGATGTGTTCACGGTTTTTGCTAATCTGACAGGGCTGCCTGCGATCAGTGTTCCATGTGGTCTTGCACAGAACAGTTTGCCGGTGGGCATTCAGTTTATGGCGGACAGTTTTTGCGAGCAGCGGCTGTTTGATGCAGCTTATGCATATGAGTGTGCAAGAGGTGCGATTGCAAAACCAAGTATCTGATAGGGGGAGTGCGTATGGCTGATTATAAGGCTGTCATAGGGCTTGAAACACATGCAGAGCTTAATACTAAAACAAAGATATTCTGTGGCTGTGCTAATCAGTTCGGCAGTGAGCCTAACAGCAATGTTTGCCCTGTCTGTCTAGGCTTGCCGGGTGCTCTGCCTGTTCTGAACAAAAGCGTTGTTGAATATGCAGTCAGAATGGGACTTGCACTCAATTGCAGGATAAACAATGTTTCAAAGCTTGATAGAAAGAACTATTTTTATCCTGATCTGCCGAAAGCTTATCAGATCTCGCAGTCATATGTTCCGCTTTGTGAGGACGGGTATGTTGATTTCTGGTATGACGGCAGAGTTCGCAGAGTCCGCATTGAACGAATACATATTGAAGAAGATGCAGGAAAGCTTGTTCATTCGGATTCGGATGACTGCATATCTTATGTTGATCTCAACCGATGCGGTGTTCCGCTGATAGAGATAGTCTCAAGGCCAGATATAACATCATCTGGCGAAGCTTATGCCTATCTTAAAACACTCAAATCTATTCTTCGATATCTTGATATCTGTGACTGCAAGATGCAGGAAGGATCTATACGATGTGATGTGAATGTCTCGCTGAGTCGTGAGGGCGAGCGTTTGGGCACAAGATGTGAAATGAAAAATGTAAACAGCTTTTCGGCTGTTACAAGGGCGATAGATTTTGAGATTGCTCGTCAGAAAGACACACTCGCAAGCGGCGGCAGGATAGTTCAGCAGACGCTGCGCTGGGATGATGTAAAATGCATGAGTTTTCTTATGCGTACAAAAGAAAATGCCGATGATTACAGGTATTTCCCAGAGCCTGATATACCGCCTTTTGAGATCTCTGAGGAAAGGGTGTCGCAGCTGCGTTCTCAGCAGCCT
>CAMYUO010000054.1 GCA_947302065.1 uncultured Clostridia bacterium
CGCTCTCCGCCGCTGTTGACGAGGCGAAGCGTACTTTTTCTCACGGACAGCCGTTTGAGCATCTGCGGGCTTATTACCGATGAGGTTATGCCGCACTCGTCGATGTAGCGTTCGATAAACGCCATATCCTTGCGCTGGTCGTCGGTAAGTATATGTATCTGTGCGCCTGCCCAGAGGCTTGCGATGATATCGCACGAGGATATAGCAAAGCTGAACGGAGTAACGCTCATCTGAATGTCGTCCCTGCCGCAGCCTACCTCCTGCTGCCTTGCAGCGGTGCAGGTAAACGAGTAATGGTCATGTATGATGCCCTTTGGGTTTCCTGTTGAACCCGATGTGTATATAGCAATAGCCGCATCTTCCATATTTATTTCGGGCAGGACTTCAGCAGGCTGCTCGCTGTCTATCCCGTCAAGGAAATCTGCATCAATGATGAAGTCGGCACCGCTGTCATTTTTTATGAATTCTATCCTGTCCTTCGGGTAGCTCATCGACAGCGGCGCATATGCTGCGCCTGATTTGAGTATGCCAATAATAGCTGCTATGTATTCGTTGCAGCGGTCAAGCACGATCGGATATATCTTTTCTCTGCCTGCACCATTTCTTATCAGTTTCGCAGCTATCTTAGAGCTTAAAACATCGAGCTGACGGTAAGAAAGCACGTTTTCGCCGCACACAAGTGCAGTCTTCTCGGGGTATTGCGAAACGATATGGGTAAATCTTTGAACAAAGTTCTCCATAGTGTCCTCCAAGTATATAATAATATCTTAATAATTATACCACTTTTCGCAGCACAATTCAATAGATATCACCTGCACAATTACGCCGAAATTACAACTTTTGTTTAGGTCATTCTGACATTATTGCGCCCGCTTGTTTTCGTTAAAACATCTACAAAAAACGGAGCAGCATTTTCAGCCGCTCCGATAAAACAGTATTATCACTTTGAAATGGTTGCTGCACCGGTAACTATGCTGTCAGGAACGGCTGCCTTGCCGCCGAGAGCATAAATGTCAGTGACCTTTTGCTTCTCAAGATATTTCTTATGTACATCTGTGAGCGAGCCGTCTGCAAGCAGCACCGGTGAAGTCTTCATTGCTGCGTAAACACCTCCTGCAAGTGCATCGGGGAAATCAGTTCCCTTTGCAACGAGCATAGTCTCCCCTGTGAGGATGTCGGCAAATGCCTCATTTACTTTTGTGCAGGTCTCATATCTGTTTTTGCCTGCAATTCTTGTTGCCTTGGTCAGACCGCAGGCATTTGCCGCCTTGTTCATCATTTCATTCGATATAACTCCCTCACCGCCGATGACATATGCCTTTTTGACGGTGCCCTTGATACTTGCAAGGTATTCCTTTGTCGCCTTGTCTATCTCACCGTTCTTGTTCAGATATATTATCGAAGCGCAATTATTGGCTGCAATTGATCCTATAGAAAGTGCATCTGCAAAACCGTGACCGTAAACAAAGAATATCTCCGAGTTTGCTTTGCGCTGCCTTTTGCCAAGTTCTTTTGAGATTTCAACAGCGGTCTCAAATCTCGTCCTGCCTGCTATTCTTTTAGTTGTAACATTATTTGATCTCAGGGCATTTTCAACATCTTCACTGACAGCGCCTGTTCCGCCAAGGATAATGACATTATTGGCGCCGAGCCTCTTTATCTCTGCCAGAGTTTCGGATGGCAGAGTCTTGTTATCTGTCAGCAGTATCGGGCAGCTGTATGCCCATGCAAGCGGAACGCCCGCAAGTGCATCTGCATAATCCTTGCCGCTGGCAAGCACAACGTAACCCGTGCTTTTGAATGAAGCCTGAGATATCTTCACTGCCGTTTCGTATCTGTTTTTGCCGGCAAGGCGGTCAAGAACAGTGTATCTGATACCGTTTGATCTGGCGTATGACACAGCAGCTTCATTGTACTTATCGCAAAGGATCTTAACTCTTGATATCTTTCCGCCTTGACAGTAGCCTATTGCTTGTTTGCCTATACTTGTCACGGTGTCCGGTATTCGGATCGGCTCAAGTGAAAAGCATTGATAGAATGCTTCTTGCCCAATAGTTTTCAGTTTTGCAGGAAGTTTGATGCTTTCGAGGTTTTGGCAATCATAAAATGTATTTTTTTCTATTGTATCAAGATTGTCGGAAAGAACGATGTTCTTAAGAAAACGACAATATTGGAAAATTCTCTCGCCCATATACGTTACACTGTCGGGAATAGTAACTGATTCAAGATATGCGCCGTAAAAAGCGTCGTCATTTATCTGCTTAACGCTGCTTGGGATGTTGATCGTTTTCAGTCCACAATAGCTGAAAGCCTCCTTGCCTATAACGCCGACTGTGTCGGGAATTGTGACCGATTTGAGTTTCTTGCAATCAGCAAAAGCACGTTCTCCTATCATCCTTATTCCGCTGCCTATGACAGCATTTTCAAGTTCCTCGCATTTATCGAATACACCTAAATGAATTACCTTGATACTACCCGGGATAGTCACGCTTTTGATCTTAGAGCAGGCAAATGTGCATTCTCCAAGGTCTGTCAGTGTGTCGGGCAAGCTTACGGATGTGATGTTTGAGCAGAAAAATGCTGCTTCTTCAATAGTTGTAACGCTTTTCGGGATCTTCACTAATTTGAGATTTTGAGTTCCACAAAATGCGTATTCACCTATCGTTTTTACTGTGTCAGGAATAGAAATCGTCTCCATCGGGCAGCCGTCAAACAGGCGCTCGCCTATTTTTGTGATACCCGGTTCGATAACCACGTTTTTGATGGCATCCCATTGATTGAATGGCGTTATATTTCTTTCCTCGTTCCAGATGTAATATTCATAGTTGTATGTCTCACCTGTACCCGATATGGTCAGTGTGCCGTCTTCAAGTTTCCACTTGACATTTTCGCCGCATTTGCCTGTCCTGACGCTTGCTGCGCTTGCCGTGATGCTTGTGCTGTCGCCGATACAACCCTGCGGCAGTACCGATGCCGAGCCGAATACCAGTACGATTGCCGCTGCCATTGATACGATTTTTGTTGTGATAGTTTTCATTGCATATCCTCCTGTGTTATTGTTTTGTTCTTTCAGCAGGCGCATAGATATGCGGTCATAACTCTGCCCTGCATATAACAGTCAAACAAACAACGCTTTATTCCCATTTATAAATGAGATTAAATACAGATTTGTTGCTTTGCACAAAACCACAGGCACAAAGATGCCGGGAATTGTTCAGCATTGATATGATGCAAACATAACACAGTAAAAAGGAGCTATTGCACGAAAGCAACAGCTCCTCTGAGAATGATTCAGTTTTTTGGGATGATCCTGCACCCTGCCGCATCAGCAAGTGCAGTCACGAATTCGTCGGGAACGACACCTGTGCCGCCGAACACAATGATCGTATCCATTATCTTTGCTTTAAGATATGCTGCCTGCTCTTCGCTGTAAGACGGCTTTTTGATCGCAGTGTTTATGAGCATCATCGGCGCCTGCTTTATTGCAGCGTACATTCCGCCGGCAAGTGCATCCGGGAAGTTATTGCCCGTTGCAACGCATATCATTTCACCGGTGAGGACATCCTTGAACTGTTCATTTATCGCTACACAGGTGAGATATCTGTTTTTGCCGTATACCCTTATCGGCTTGTCAACGCCAACTGCCTTTGCAGCCTTTTTCATCATTTCATCGCTGATAACGCCTGTGCCGCCGATAACATATGCTTTCTTGACCTTGCCTTTTACCTTTGCAAGATATGCTGCGGTGTCGGCATCTATGTCGCCGTTTTTGCGCAGATAGATTATCGGCGCCTGTTTATAGCCCCAACCGGATTTACAGACAATGCATCAGCATATTCCAGACCGTACACAAAAAAGATCTCTTCGGGTGCGTCACTTACCTTTTCCGCTATCGCAGCGGCTGTGCCGAATCGTGTTTTGCCTGCGATACGCTCGGTAGTTAGCCCTGCTTTTTTCAGCGATTCTTCGGAGTTCTTGCTTATAACGCCCTCACCGCCGAGAAGGATAGCCTTCTTTGCTCCAAGTCTCTTTATTTCGTCAAGCGTTTCATTCGGAATAAATTTTGTATGTGTGAGAAGTATCGGAGCGTTGAATTTCGCAGCAAGCGGTATGCCTGCGAGTGCATCTGCATATTCATATCCGTAAGCTATGATGACTGTATCTACCTTGTCAAATGAAAGCTTTGAGATAGCTGCGGCAGTCGCAAAGCGGTTGTTTCCGGCAGCTCTTAAGACCGTGCAGGGTTGTTTTACAAACTCTGCGGAAACGGTGACATCACTGTCGGGCATTACAAAGCTGTTGTTTTTGTTAACACTTATCTCTTTGCCGTCCGAAGTCTTTGCTGTGAGTTCCTTGAGAACATAGCCCTTGTCAGGTGTGGCATTAAGTGTGACAGTCTCTCCTGCTTTAGCGGTCGCATCGTCTGTCCAGTTGATAGTAAGGGTATATCTGCCGCAGAATGATGCTCCGAGACTTGCTCCGTAAAACTTGAATCTGTATACCGATGTTGCTTTCCCATCATAAGTAATTGCAGTATCATAGGATAATTCGCCATGTCCTACTAAGCCCTTCACCCTTTCGGTCTCGTTCCACGAATCTCCACAAACCGCAATATACTCAGCATAAGCATTATCGGTATTACAGATTATACCAAGTGCAACGGTATCGCCCTTACTTGCTGTTACCGTATCGGAGAAGTCCTCCGTTTTATCGTCTAAATAAGGAAGACTTCCATAGCATCTCCACTTGATATTCTGCGTCTTGGGTACGGTCGCTGTGACAGTGCCGTTCTTGATGTTTTTATCAACGGTCACGGTGCAGTCTGCACCGACAAAGGTAACATTGACATCTGCAAACCTTTCCTTATATGCTGCCAGCGTGCCATTTGGGACATAGCAAAGCGTTGCCTTTTCGGGCTTAAAGCACTTATTCTGAGTGCTCCAAGTCAGCTTTGTAGGATCTTCAACAAGGCAGGTGATCTGCTCGATATTGCTGCACTTCTGGAACGCAGTCGAGTAGATATTTGTAACGGTGCTTGGGATAACGACCGTTTTAAGAGCCTTGCAGCCGTCGAAAGCAGAAAAGCCAATCGTTTCAACGCCCTGCGGAAGCTCAAGCGACTCAAGCGCTGCACAGTAGCTGAACGCAGTTGTTTTTAACGTCTTCAGACTACTGTTCTGCGCAAATTCGATAGTTTTGGTTTTATTGTTCTGATAAAAAGCAAACTCACCGATAGATGTTACCGTGCTCGGTATACTTATCTGCTCATTGTTTATAAGATAGTAAAATGTACGATCGCCTATCGATGTTATGCCCTCGGCTATCTCAACAGACTTTACGTCCTCGTGGAATGAATACCACGGGGCTTTTCCGCTTGCATAGTCATACATATCACCAGAACCTATGATAGACAGCTTTTTGCTATCGCTGTCATACTCCCATGTGGCATTGTCACCACATTTTCCGCCTTGTGTTTCAGCGCTCGCAACGATGTCCGAGCCTGTGAATAGCCCTGCAAAGTCGCTCCCCTGCGGCAGCGCCGTGCCGAGCATCAGCAGTGCCAATGCACCAGATACCAGCCGTTTGAATAGTTTACCCTTCATCTTTTCTCCTCCTATCTTATACTAAGTTTGTACAATTATTGAACATTCTATTTATAAATTGATTATACAGCTATCTCAAACAAAAGTCAACGATTATTTAAAAGAAAAGACCCTCCGCCGTTCTGGCGAAGGATCCTGTCAATAGTTATGTGTAAAGCGTTATTTTGAGATCACAGCCGCATTATGTGCAAGGTTATTTGGAACGACTGCTGTGCCTCCGAGAGAATACAGCACGGCTACCCTTTTCTGCTTAAGGTACTCTTTGTGAACATCTGTGAGTGCGCCGTCAGCGAGCAGTACAGGCGACTTCCTCATTGCAGCGTATACACCGCCGGCAAGCGCATCCGGGAAATCAAGTCCCTTTGCGATGAACAGCGACTTTCCTGTCAGGCTGCTTTCAAATGCGGTATTGACCTTCGTGCAGGTCTCGTATCTGTTTTTGCCTGCGATCCTTTCTACATCGGTGTTTGCTTTGAGTCCAAGAGTCGATGCGACAGAATTGAGCATCTGGTCTGAAATAACACCCTCGCCTCCAACGATATATGCATGCTTAATCGTTGATTTGTTGTTTTTGAGGTAAGCCTTTGTTGCGGCATCTATCTCGCCATTTGTGTTGAGATAAAGTATAGCGGATGATCTGCTCGCAGCAACCGAGCTTACAGACAACGCATCGGCGAAATTATGACCGTAGACGAAGAACACCTCGGTCGGCGCTTTGTTAAGCTTTTTATCAAGCAGCTTTGAGATTTCAGAAGCGGTCTCGAATCTTGTCTTGCCTGCGACCCTGCGGACAATGCGATTAGTTGATTTGAGCGTGTTTTCGACATTTTCGCTCACAGCACCTGTGCCGCCTAGAATAAAAATATTCTTAGCACCGAGCCTTTTGATCTCATTAAGAGTTTCTGTCGGAAGCTTATCTTTATCTGTGAGCAGGATAGGCGCACTAAATGCCGCTGCAAGCGGAACACCTGCGAGCGCATCTGCATAATCCCTGCCGCTTGCGAGTATAACGCTGCTGCCGGATGCGGTGCTGTATTCAATCGACGATATCTTTGCAGCAGTCGCATATCTATTTGCGCCTGCGAGTCGGGAAAGTGCAGTGTATTTGATACCCGAAGTCGAAGCATATTTCAACACATCACTGCCGACGTTGGTTATGATCTTGAAATCAGCGATTTTATTGTCGCCTGTAAAACCCATTGCATGTGTGCCAACGTTCTTGACGCTGTCGCTTACGGTTATCCTTTTAAGGTTTGTGCACCCGTCAAAAGCCTTGATACCAACCGTTTCAACACCACTCGGGATAGTAAACGATGTCAGAGCCGTGCAGTCTTTAAAAGCGCCGTCATCGATCTTTTTGATATTAGACGGTATCGCTGCGCTTTTAAGGGCTTTACAGTTATACAATGCACCCAGCGGGATCGTACTCATGCCCTTAGGGAAAGTGATACTTGTCAGACCGGATTTTTCAAATACATAAGAACCCATGGACGTTACAGTATCAGGGATAGAGATCTGCTTGAGACTCTTGCAGCCCGAAAACGAATAGTTGAAGATAGTTTTAAGCTTAGCGGGCAGCTTGACGCTTTCAAGAGCAGTGCAGCTGCCGAACATACAATAATTGATAGTTTCCAGATCATCAGACAGCACGACTTTTTTGAGTTTAGCGCAATCCTCAAAAGCTTGGTCGCCTATAGAAGTCACAGTCTTTGGGATAGTAATAGATTCAAGCGCTGAACCTTGAAAAACATAACCGCCTATCGTCTTGAGGCCGGCGGATAAGTTGATGCTTTTAAGTCCGGACTGAAAGAAAGCCTGATTTTCAATGGTCTGCACAGAGCTCGGGATATTGATCGATCTCAGTTTCTCACAGCATGCAAAAGCACACATACCGATCTTCGTAAGACTGTTGCTCAGGGTAACACTTTCAAGTTCATCACAAGAGCCAAATACATCACTTTTCAATTCCTTGATACTTGAAGGTAAGGTAACGCTTTTGAGATCTGAACCGGAAAATGCACTCATCTCTAAGCTTGTCAGCGAGTTCGGGAGCTTGACAGACTTGAGACTTGAGCTTTCAAAAGCATACTTGTCGATCTTTGTAACACCGTTTGGCAGATCCAGGCTCTGAACACTGCTGTAATTGAATGCATATTTGCCGATCGTCGTTACTGTTGACGGGATACTTACCGTCTTATTGCAACACCTGTAAAACATATAAGTTCCGATATATGTGATGCCCGAACCGATAACGACATCCTTGATGTCTGACCTGTAATAAAATGGTGACAGATTATTGAATTTATCGTAGTCGTACATCTTACCGGTTCCTGTTATGGTCAATGTACCGTCTTTAAGTTTCCAGGTGATATTGTCACCTATTTTTCCCGATGTCGCTGTGCTTGCTGTGCCCTCTGCGCTTGTAGTCAGGCTTGCGCTCTGACCGATAAAGCCCTGCGGCAAAGCCGATGCCGAACCGAACACCAATGCCAATGCTGCAGCGATCGAGATAACTTTTGTTTTTATGGTTTTCACTGATACTCCCCCTGTAATACATCATACTACACTACTATATCACATAGCAAATAAAGTGTCAACAATTATATATCTTTCAGCGCAAAAAAACAGAGCAGCGTTATGCTGCCCTGTTATCTGTTATTATTCTGTGCTGTCAGATTCAGCTTCCGGCTCGATGTACAGGTCGCCGTA
>CAMYUO010000055.1 GCA_947302065.1 uncultured Clostridia bacterium
GCAAGAAGATAGGCGTTGACGAGATAGGCGGCACTCCTCATCAGGTGGCTTCACTGTGGCTCGAAAACGCCGGCATCTCTGCCGATGCATCAAAGGGCGAGGTAACGTTCCTTCCGTACTCTGACGGAAACCTTGAATTTGAGGCTCTTGCAAAGGGCGAGATAGATGTTGCGGCTCTGTGGGATCCGCTCGGGTCTATCCACGAAAAAGCAGGCGATGTAAGGATACTGTTCGATCTGGGTACAGACCCGTACTTCAAGGATCGTTTCTGCTGCTTCCTTTACGCATCGACCAAGGTGCTCAACGAAAAGCCCGATGAGATCGCAGCACTGCTCAGAGCTTACCGCAAGGCACAGGAATGGATCTACGAGAATCCCGAGAAGGCAGTAGATATAATCGTTGAAAAGAAATACGCTTCTATCGAGGACAAGGAGCTCGCTGTAAAGCTTGTAAAGAGCTACGGTTATCCGTCGGCAGACAAGCACAACGACAACTGGGACAGCAGAGTCGAGAGCGATGTAAAGTATTTTGTGGACGGCCTTTCAAAGATAGGCTATCTCAAGAGCGATCCCGCTGATTTTGCTAAGAAGATATATCAGAAGGTCGATGTAAAATAAGTGTTATTCAGGGGCGGTCCCAAAGCCGCCCTTTGAAATTCGAGTGAGGAGAGATAGTATGGATAATGCCGCTGCGTTAGAGCTGAACGCTCCGAAAACAGTCGGTGAAAAAGAAAAGCCGAAAGTCAGGTGGGGATACAAGCACAACGGTTATTTTGCACTGAAGCTGCTGCTGACACTGTCAGGCTTTCTTATTGCGATAATAGTCAACATCGCATTTCCGCAGAAGGCTGCGGTCGAATTCAAGACATACACGCTGTCGGTCTTCGGTCTTAACATCGACCTGACGATAAACGATGCGTATATATTTGTGCTGGTCGTGCTGATGCTTATATACGGCACAGCAGGCATAAGAGCGTTCTTTGTAAAAGCAAGAAGAAAGGTCTACTGCAAAAATGCAGCCTTTCGTTTTGCGATAGGTGTCGCACTTGCTTTGTGGGACATCGGCGGAACAAAATTGCAGTGGCTCGCACAGCCGTTTTTCCCCGGTCCTGCACAGGTCATCGAGGCTTACCTTGCAGACGGCGACTATGTGGTACAGAACACGCTGTATTCGCTGAGGCTCTATGCTGCGGGCTTTTCCTGCGGAGTTATACTCGGCGTGGGCACAGGCATATTGATCGGCTGGTTCCCGAAAGTGTACTACTGGGTGTTCCCTGTGCTCAAAATAACGGGTGTCGTGCCTGCTGTTGCGTGGATGCCGTTCGCACTGACTCTGCTGCCAAACTCGTTTACGGCAGCTGTGTTCCTTATCGTGATATGTGCGTGGTTCCAGATAGCCTTTCTGACTGCACAGGGCATACAGTCAACGCCGAAGCAGACCTATGAAGCCGCAAGGATACTCGGAAGCAGTCAGCTCGGGCTTATAATCCACGTTGCGATACCGCACGCTATGCCAAGTATCTTTACGGGCATCAGCTCGGCAAATGCAATGGCGTTCACGACGCTCGTGATGAGCGAGATGCTCGGTCAGCCGGGCGGTCTGGGCTATTACATAAACCAGTCCAAAGTGTGGAGTGCATATTACAAGGTGCTTGCAGCTATCGTTGTAATGGCGGTGCTGTTCTCGCTGATAAATCACTTTATCGGCATCATCAAAAAACGCACGCTGAGATGGCAGGAGGGAGTTTTGAAAAAATGAGCAGCAGTATCTCTATAAACGGCGTCAACAGGGTATACACCGATGCCGACGGCGGCAGGGTCGAGGCTCTGCACGATGTTTCGTTGGATATAAAAGCGGGTGAGTTCATCTCTATCATCGGACCCTCGGGCTGCGGAAAGACGACGCTGCTGCGTCTTATCGCCGGACTTGATAAACCGCAGTCGGGCGAGCTGTCGATAGATGACAGCAGGATAAAAGACGTTTCGACCGAGCGTGGCTATGTTTTTCAGCAGGGCGGGCTTTTCCCATGGCTGACGGTGGAGAACAACATAGCATACGGCTTGAAGGCACGAGGAATATTCAAGAAGGACAAGGCAAAGGTAAAGGACTATATCTCGATGGTCGGACTGGAAGGCTTTGAAAGATCCTATCCGCATCAGATCTCGGGCGGTATGGCACAGCGAGTCGCTATCGCAAGGGCGCTTATAAACGATCCGAAGGCACTGCTTCTGGATGAGCCCATGGGTGCACTGGATTCATTCACCAGAGCAGATCTGCAGGACAAGATACTTGAGCTTTGGAAAAAGCAAGGAACAACTATGATCCTTGTCACCCACGACATCGACGAGGCGATATACCTCAGCGACCGCATCGTGATAATGACACCCCGTCCCGGCAAGATAAGCAGCATCGTCAGCGTAGATCTGCCCAGACCCCGCCACAGGGGTGGAACGGAGTTCCTTGCACTGCGAAAGTCGATACTTGAATTCTTTGAGCTGGCACAGGCACAGCCTCAGCCGGAGTATATGATTTAAACAGAATTGGAGGTAAAATGAAATGAAGAGAACGATAATTGGGATCGCCGAGGGCGTTGCAGCTCTTGTGCTCACGATCGGAGCATTCACTTTTTTCAAGGCGTGCGGTGAACACGACGGAAAGTTTATGGCGTGCCACTGGGCACAGAATGCGGTGATACTTGCAGGCATCGTGCTTACAGCACTTGCACTCGTGCGTATCGTTTTCCCCGACGAGAAGATAAAGACAGGTCTTTCGATAGGCGTTTTTGCACTGTCGGTATCGGTGATATTCATTCCGGGCACAGTGATAAATCTTTGCATGATGGAAAGCATGGCGTGCCGTTCGACATTCAAGCCGGCAGTCATTGTTGTATCGGCAGTGCTTGCAGCTATCGCACTTGCTGATGTCATCGCAGGCTTTGTCAAGGCAAAGAAAACACAATGAGCATAAAAAGAGTTCTTTACAAAAGCATCGTCGGAAAGCCGCTGCGTTCGTTTGCTCTGCTGTTCATATGTATCGTTATGTCGGCGGCAGTTTACGGCGGTGCAGTGATATCGGTGAGCCTTCAAAACGGCATAGACAGTCTTGAACAGCGGCTCGGTGCTGACATAATAGTTCTGCCCGAAAGTGCCTCCGAAAAAGTCAAGCTTGAAAATATCCTGCTGCAGGGCACTCCGGGATATTTCTATATGGATAAGGATATCGCAAACAAGCTCGCAGCTATCAACGGCGTTGATAAGCTTTCTGCACAGTATTTCCTTGTTTCCGCAAATGCCGAGTGCTGCACGGTGCAGGTGCAGATAATCGGATTTGATGAGGACACCGATTTTTCGGTAAAGCCGTGGCTGCGTGAGGCTTACAGCGGCAAACTCGGAAAAAACGAGATAGTCGTCGGTTCGGATCTTTCAACAAGAGTCGGGCACAGCCTGACGCTCTACGGTGTTGAATGCAAGGCTGTCGGCAAGCTCGAAACGACAGGCACGGGACTTGACACGGCGATATATGCCGGATCTGACACTGTCCGTGGGCTGATAAAGGCGGCAGAGTCAAAGGGTATCTCCGTGCTGTCAAAGCAGGATCCCGCAGATGTCATTTCTTCCGTTTACATAAAGGTAAAGGACGGATATGACATAGACGAGGTAACTGCAAGCATAAACCTCGGCATAGACGGCGTACAGGCAGTCCGCACAAAATCAATGATAACGGGAACAGCCGATAAGCTGTCCGTCATCTCCGGCAGCGTCAGACTGCTGATAACAGCGGTGTGGCTGCTTTCTGCGGTCATAATGCTTATCGTTTTCACGGTGCTTATCAACGAGCGTAAGCGTGAGTTCGCAGTTCTGAGGGCAGTCGGATTCTCACGCCGCAGGCTCGCAGCACAGGTGCTCCTGGGTTCACTTGTGATATGTTTTGTCGGGGCTGTGCTTGGGATAGGGATCTGTACCGCAGTCGTGTTCCCGTTCAGCAGGCTCATCGAGAGAAAGGCGGGTCTGCCGCTGCTCACACCCGATGCTTTGACGGCAGCAGGCTATGCGTTTGCGGCACTGGCAGCGGTGACGGTCACAGGACCTCTTGCTTCGGCATATTCGGCGTACAGACTGAGCCGTATAGATACGGGAAGGATACTCAGAGAGGGTGACTGACAGATGATCATAACAGCACGCAATATAAGCAAAAGCTATAAACGCAAAGGCATATCGGGCGAGGTGCAGGTGCTTTGCAGCACGGATATTGACCTTGAAAGCGGAAAGGTCTGTCTGATAAACGGACGCTCGGGCAGCGGAAAAAGCACGCTGCTGAATATCCTCTCGGGTTTGCTTTGTGCATCGGGCGGTACGGTTCATTATGACAGTACCGATGTTTACAAGCTCAGCGACACGGAGCTTTCCTTGCTCCGATGCAGGCAGACAGGCTATATCCCGCAGGTGCAAAGTGCAGTCGGCACACTTACTGTAAGGGAGAACATTCTGCTCCCGTCAGCAGTCATAGGCAAGGGCAAAGACCGTTTTGCAGCAGATGGGCTGCTTGAACGGTTCGGCTTGACAGAGCTTGCCGATGCCCGTCCCGGATCGCTTTCGGGCGGTGAGCTTCGCAGACTTTCGATAGCCCGTGCGTTTGTAAATTCACCGCAGGCTATATTTGCCGATGAGCCGACCAACGACCTTGACGATGAAAACTCACGGCTCGTTTTTGAACAGCTGCGAAAGGCAGCAGACGGCGGTGCGGCAGTAGTGATAGTTTCACATGACCGGCTTGCACAAGAGTATGCCGATGTGGTATACTGTATGCAGCAGGGAAGTCTTAGCAGAGAGAAGGGTAGGATTTGAACATAAGAAAAGCAAAGCTCGCAGATCTTGACGAGATAGCAAGAATAGAAAGCGTCTGTTTCCCGCCGGAGCAGGCTGCCGGCAGAGAGGCATTCAGAGGGAGACTCACGGATTTTCCCAATCACTTTCTTGTTATGAGCGACGATTACGGAAAGATAGTATCATTCATCGACGGCTTTACGACAGACATATCCGACCTTACCGACGAGATGTACGCTGTATCCTCACTGCACGATGAAAACGGCAAATGGCAGATGGTGTTCGGACTTTGTACGCTTCCCGATTACCGCCAGAGAGGTTTTGCACAAAGGCTGCTCAAGGAGTTCATAAGAAATGCGAAGTCCGAGGGCAGAAAGGGCGTTGTGCTCACCTGCAAACAGCAGCTCATCGGTTATTACGAAAAGTTCGGCTTTGTGAACGAGGGCGTAACGAATGCGTCTGTTATCGGCGGGGTCCGGTGGTATCAGATGCGAAGGATGCTTTAAAACTGCGGTGTTAAAGATCTTGCTTGCAAGAACAAATGCAAGTGAGGTCTTTTTTATCTGCAAGAAAGTTAACAATTTTGTCATTGACAGAGCGAAACGTTTGTGATACTATATCATAGTAATCTGATATGAAAACTATGTTGAAAGGAGGCGGCAGCTGTGTCACTGAAAGAAATAGCTCAGATGACGGGGGTTTCCGTATCAACGGTAGGCAGGATACTCAACGATCCCAAGCATAAATGCTCCAGCGAGGATATACGCAGGCGAGTGCTTGAAGCAGCACGGAAGATAAACTATATCCCCAATGCGAATGCCCGCAATCTCAAATCGGGTGACGGCAGAGGTGACGAGATATACAGCATAAATATACTGCTCACCAGATTTGCCAACGAGGCTGCCGATCCGTTTTATGACGAGCTGCTGATGCTGCTTGAAAAGGAACTGCGAAACAGCGGCTGCATTATCGCAAACGTGTGGCATAACGCTGAGTTTTCCGACGAAAAAGCAAGCAGATCAGATAATCTTACCTCGATAATAGACGGTTTGTATCAGGGCAGCGAGCGAAAGTCTGACGGACTTATAATAATCGGAAAGGTCACAAGGCGGGCTTTGAGGGCATTGAAGATCAAGGAAAAGAATATAGTTTCGATAAACCGAAATTCGACGAATTATGAGGTCGATGAGGTGCTTTGTGACGGCAGCAGAATAGCCCGTGACGCAGTTGCTTACCTTGCAAGGCTGGGGCACACAAAGATAGGCTATGTCGGTGACTGTCACAATGAATCCCGCTTTACCGGCTATCAGGCTGCACTTGCCGATCTGCATCTTGCACCCGATCTTGACTATGTTTTTGATACCACGCCCAATGAACAGAATGGGCTTATCGCATATGAGTATTTCAAAAATCTGCCCGATCCGCCGACAGGGATCTACTGTGCAAACGACATACTTGCGATAGGCTTGATAAAAGGCTTCGGAAAACGCAGACAAAAGCTGTATATGCCCTCGGTGATCTCAAGCGACGACATCGACGCAGGGCAGTATACCCGACCTATGCTGACAACGATCTCACTGCCGAAGTCTGATATGGTCAGGTTTGCACTTATGCTGCTGCTTGACAGGATCAAAGGTGGTCATAAGATCGTTTCACGCCTTGAGCTTGAAGGCACGCTGATAATACGTGAAAGCTGCCGTAATTACAGCGAAATGACCGAACCTGAATACTATATATGAGATATGATGCTGCGTTTGATAACGTTATCACCAAAGCTGTGAAAAACCGGCAGTATGTTTGGGAAACAGCAGGAAAAGCCCTGAAAAAGAGGTGATAACGTTGTCACAAAGCTGCACGGATTAATTATGATTTAACATTTGAGTTACTTTTACTTCGGATAATCACGCTGATATGGGTCTGTTTTCGGCGGTGAACAGCACGCCGTGATAACGTTGTCACATATTGCGGTTGACTTGTTCGGAGTTTTCATTTAAAATAAAAACATACCAAGCAGATAGGAAATATATGAAAAGCGAAGGGAAAGATATTTATGAGTTACAAAAGCATTGATACAGCATTGATCCACGGCGGTATCCCGATAGACGAGCGTACGGGTGCAGTCAATATCCCGATCTACCAGACCTCAACGTTCAAACAGGACGGTCTTGGAAAGATGAGAGGATACGAGTATTCAAGAACAGGCAACCCGACCAGAGAGGCACTTGAAAAGCTGATAGCGGAGCTGGAAGGCGGCTATGCGGGCTTTGCATTTGCAAGCGGTCTCGCCGCCGAAACAGCAGTGCTGAGCCTGCTGCATTCTGGTGACAGAGTTCTCATTTCTTCAAACGTCTATGGCGGTACATTCAGACTGCTCAACAATGTGTTTGACCATTTTAATATCAATTACACCATTTCCGATACCGAAGACCCCGTGTCTTTTGAAAAGGATATAACGAGCGATGTTAAGGCGGTTCTGCTCGAAAGCCCCGCAAACCCGCTGATGACTGTTACAGACATCAGAAAGATCGCAGAGATCGCACACAAGCACGGCTTGCTTGTGATAGTTGATAATACATTTATGACACCTTACCTGCAAAGACCGATAGAGCTTGGTGCTGATATCGTGGTACACAGTGCAACAAAGTATCTCGGCGGACACAGCGATGTCGTTGCAGGACTTGCGATCGCAAAGACAAAGGAGCTTGCGGACAATATAGCATTTGTACAGAATTCAACAGGAGGAGTGCTCCCGCCGTTTGACAGCTTTTTGCTCATCAGAGGCATTAAAACGCTCGGCGTAAGGCTCGACAGACACGTTGCAAATGCTGAGGCTGCCGCAAAATTCCTTTCCGAACACAGTGCGGTAAAGAGCGTGCATTACCCCGGACTTGCGACCGACAAAGGCTACGAGGTCAACAGTAAGCAGGCGAAGAACGGCGGCGTGATGATATCGTTTGAGCTTAAAGACGGCTATGATATTGAAAAGTTCTTTGAGAGCCTGCAGCTTGTAACGCTTGCGGAAAGCCTCGGCGGAGTTGAATCGCTCGTTTGCCACCCTTCTACAATGACACACGCATCAATACCCGAGGAGATACGCAAAAAGGTCGGCATCACCGACGGACTTATCAGGCTTTCGATAGGCATAGAGGATATTGACGATATTCTTGCGGACATCGAACAGGCGATCGAAAAAAGCAAACAGTGAGGTAAACAAAAATGTTATATGAAAATATGCATAAGCTCATCGGCAGGACTCCGCTGGTCGAGCTTGTAAATATGGGGGTATCCCCCGATGTACATATTTACGCTAAACTTGAGATGTATAACCCTTCCGGCAGCGTCAAGGACCGCATCGGCGAGTATATGATAGCTGCTGCGGAAAAAGAGGGAAGACTAAAAAAAGGCGGCACGATAATCGAGGCTACCGCAGGTAATACGGGACTGGGCATCGCATTCGCAGCACTGGGAAAATACAGAGTCATTT
>CAMYUO010000056.1 GCA_947302065.1 uncultured Clostridia bacterium
GTGCGCAGCCGCAGTGCTGCTCATCATATTTGTTTTCGGCGCAAAAACGCCATATGCGATGCTCTACAGCACGTCTTCCTCTGATATAGACAACATCTCGCTCAACCATACGGTCATCGAGCAAAAGGCGGTCAAACTGACGGGCGATGACGCAGACAAGTTTCTGGATATGCTCAAAAACGCCGAGTATAAAAGTGTTTCATATGATACCGCACATGCACCTGTTGACGGCGGCTACCCTATAACCGCCACATTCAGTTTCAAAGACGGCGAGCACCAGCAGCTTGTACTTATCGGCGGCTACGGCGACGGAAACGGCACGAAATACACAGGCTTCATCGACGTTGACGGCAAGTGCTTTGAGTGTGACATCAGCGCTATGTCCAAGTTTTACTACGAGCGTGCCAACGCATAAAACGATGAAAATGATAGAAACAATATCACCTCTCACGTTATCTGTGAGAGGTGTTTTTTCGTCATTTTGCGTACAATATCTCACGCAAGGGCTTTCCGCCGATGTTATCCTCGATGAACTCATCTGTGCAGACAAAGCCGCATTTCTCGTAAAACCGCCTTGCTCTGCTGTTTTCCTCAAGCACCCAGAGTATCATCTTTTCAAAGCCCTGTTTTTCAAGTTCGCTGACACAGCGCTCAAAAAGCGCCCTGCCGTGACCCTTGCCCATAAACTCGGGCAGCAGGTATATCGACACTATCTCGCCGCAGCTTTTATGGTTTTCCCAGCGTGACGGGCAGATGCTCGCCGTGCCTATGAGCCTGCCGCCCTGCTCGGCGACGAAGTGCGTTCTGCCGGGCGTATCAAGGCTTTTCACCCATTTGCCGCTCGGGATAGAATCGAGGAACGACTGCGGGATAATGCCCTTGTAGGCATATTTCCAGCTTTGCTCATAGATATTGCTTATCTCGCAGGGGTCGTCATTCGGGCTTATATATCGTATATTCATTGCCGTTATCTTACCTCTTACATCTTATTTCTTACCTCTGTCAGCTTTTCCAATACTTTCTGTCGAGACTGCGGTACTGCACCGCCTGTGCAATGTGCGCCTTGTCTATTGTTTTTGCGCCGTCCATATCGGCAACGGTGCGTGCAACTTTCATTATCTTTTCGTATGCTCTTGCCGAAAGCCCGAGCTTGTCGAACATATTGCCCAGCATTTTCTCGGCGGCATCGGTCAGCTCGCAGACCTCATGCAGCAGCTCGGGAGTTATCCTTGCGTTGCAGGTTATTCCAGTGCCCGCAAAGCGCTTGTTCTGGATATCTCTTGCTGCCTGAACACGCTGTCTGATGCTTTCGGACGATTCTTCCTTTTCAGATGAGGAAAGGTCGGCAAACTCGACAGGTGCGACCTCGAGATGAATATCAAATCTGTCGAGCAGAGGTCCCGATATCTTGTTCAGGTAATGCTCGACCTGGTTCTTCGAGCAGATGCACTTTCTTGTCGGGTGACCGTAATAGCCGCAGGGACAGGGATTCATCGCACCGATGAGCATAAACGAGCTAGGGTATGTTATGCTGCCGGAGACTCGGGATACTGTCACTTTCATATCCTCAAGCGGCTGACGGAGTATCTCAAGAGTCGGACGTGCGAACTCGGCAAGCTCGTCAAGAAACAGCAGTCCGTTATGCGCAAGGGATATCTCACCGGGATGTATTGGGTTACCGCCGCCGGCAAGACCCGCAGCAGAAACTGTGTGGTGCGGCGAACGGAACGGTCTTATCGTGATGAGCGGGTGTTCGCTGTCGAGCAGACCTGCGACGGAGTGGACGTTGGTGGTCTCTATCGACTCTTCAAAAGTCATTTCGGGCAGGATAGACGGCATGCGCTTGGCAAGCATTGATTTGCCCGAGCCGGGAGCACCTATCATCAGAACGTTATGTCCGCCTGCGGCAGCGACCTCGAGCGCTTTTTTAGCAGCGGTCTGACCCTTGACATCGGCAAAGTCGAGCGAGCTTATGCGGTCGGCTTTTGACGGTACAAAGACCTCGGCAGGCTGCATAATGCTTTTGCCCGTGAAATGCGCAACGAGCTGAGAGAGCGACTCTACGCCGTAGACATCTATACCACGCACAGCAGAAGCTTCAAGCAGGTTCTCTTTCGGCACGAATATCTCTTTCAAGCCGTTTTTCTGCGCAAGGATAGTCATTGGCAGCACGCCGTTTATCCTGCGTATCTCGCCGCTGAGTGAGACCTCGCCGATAAATGCCGACTGTTCGATCTGCGCAAGACCTGCACCGCCCGTTACACACAGCAGGGCAACGGCAATTGCGAGGTCGTGGACAGAGCCAGACTTTTTGACATCGGCAGGCGCAAGGTTTATCATGACCTTGCTGCGCGGAAAATCGAGCTTGCTGGTGCGGAAAGCGGAGCGCAGCCTTTCACGGCTCTCACGCACTGCGATGTCTGCCAGCCCGACGATATCGAATGCAGGCAGACCTGCGCTCGCCTCTATCTCAACGGTCACAGGGAAAGCGTTCAGCCCCGTGAGACCAAGACTATGTACTTTACCAAACATTCAAACACCTCATTGTTATTGAACTGCATAAAAAAATGGACACCCGAAGGGGTTTTAGGGGGCGACCGGAAAGCCCCCTGAATTAAAACGCTCTGTCACATCAGCGACTCAAAGAAATCGAGCAGGTCGGCATAGACCTCTTCTCTGTTAGTCTCGTTGAGCAGCTCGTGGCGTGCATCTTTGTATATTTTCATTTCCACATTGCAGTCATTGAGGTTAAGCTCGTTGAACACTTTCAGCACGCCCTTGCCGTACTCGCCGACAGGGTCGCATGCGCCCGAAACAAGATAGGTCGGCAGGCTTTTCGGGTATGTTCTGAACCACTTGCTGTTATTGACATACCACAGCAGCTTGACAAGATTCTCAAAGCCGTTGAGAGTGAACGTAAAGCCGCAGCGCTTATCGTTGCAGTATTTTGCGACGATGGACGTATCCCTTGTAAGCCAGTCGAAGTCGGAATTGCGCTCGGTTATCTTGTCGTTATAGCTGCCGAAAGCAACGTTGTTGAAGAACTTGCTGCGGTGCTTGTCGCCCTTTATGCGCTTTGCGGCATCAAGCATGACAAGCAGCGCCGATGTTCCGCCCGAGCCTGCGCTCGTTCCGCTGAGCACAAGACCGTCGATGTGCTTTGAATAGTGTGTCGCATAGGCTCTTGCGAGGAAGCTGCCCATGCTGTGACCAAGCAGGAAATATGGCACCTCTGGATAGTTTTTCTTCATCATCTTAGTGAGCCTGAACATATCCTTCACGACGTTTTCCCAGCCGCTTTTTTCGGAAAAATAGCCGTACTCGCTCTCATCAGCGGCAGTTCTGCCGTGACCGAGGTGGTCTTCGCCGCAGACAACGAATCCGTGGTCTGCAAGAAAATCCGCAAAGGCGTTATATCTTTCAAAATGCTCTGCCATGCCGTGCGATATCTGCACAACTCCCCTGACGGCACCTGCGGGGAAAATCACATAATACGCCGTGTCGTGAGCCTTGTCCGATGAACGAAAACTGCTTGAAAAATGAGTAGACATGATAACACCTCCAAATATAAATCCGTTAAGAAGATTATACCACGTTCTGCCTTTTTTATCAAGGCTTTGAGACTCTTTTTCAAAGGTTTAACAAATGAGCGGAAGCTCTTTTCACTCAAATGTAAAATAATTTATAAGCCCTTGAAAAATTCAAAAAATGTGATATAATATTATTACCAATGGGCATTTGATATTAGATATGATAGAAAGAATTTCAGAACGAGAGGTGTATTACAATGACGGAAATGGAACTTTACAAGCTCTGGTGCGAAAATGCGACAGAGGACGAGGATCTTGTCAAGGAGCTCAAGGCTATCGAGGGCGACGAGGAAGCTATCAAGGACAGATTCTACCGTGATCTCGAATTCGGCACGGGCGGACTCAGAGGCGTTATCGGAGCAGGTTCTTACAGACTCAACATCTACACGATCAGACGTGCGACACAGGGTCTTGCCGATTACGTGAACGGTGCGTTCACAGGCGGCGCTGTCGCTATATCATACGATTCGAGAATAAAGTCAGACACATTTGCAAAGCAAGCCGCTGCGGTGCTTGCAGCTAACGGCATCAAGGCTTACATATACAAGGAGCTTATGCCGACACCTTGTCTTTCGTGGGCAGTAAGAGCCTGCAAATGTCAGGCGGGCATTATGATAACCGCATCACACAACCCTGCTAAGTACAACGGCTACAAGGCATACGGCGAGGACGGCTGCCAGATCACTCTTGATGTGGCAAACACGGTCATCGGAAAGATCAATGCTGTTGAGATGTTCGGCGGTGCAAAGACAATGGACTATGATGAGGGCGTTGCAAGCGGCATGATAAGCTACATCAGCGACGACATCATCGAGGGCTACTACAAGAAAGTGCTCGAGCAGGGCATTCATACAGATCTCGTTGCGGACAGCGGTCTGAAAGTTGTTTACACACCGCTCAACGGCACAGGCAACAAGCCTGTAAGAGAGATACTCAAGAGAATAGGCGTAAAGGAAGTAACGGTCGTTCCCGAGCAGGAGAACCCCGACGGCAACTTCCCTACCTGTCCTTTCCCGAACCCCGAGATAAAAGAGGCTCTGGCAAAGGGACTCGAGCTTTGCAAGACCGTAAAGCCGGATCTTCTGCTTGCAACAGACCCCGATGCAGACAGAGTCGGCATCGCAGTTCCCGATGAAAACGGCGATTTCGTGCTGTTCTCGGGCAACGAGGTCGGCGCAATGCTGCTCAAATATGTTTGTCAGGAAAGAACAGCTCTCGGCACTATGCCGAAAGACCCTGTTGCAGTAAAGACTATCGTTACCACCGACATCTGCAACAAGATCGCTGCCGAGTACGGCGTTGAGCTGCGTGAGGTGCTCACAGGATTCAAGTTCATCGGTGAGCAGATCGGTTTCCTTGAGCAGAAGGGCGAGGAAAACAGATACATTTTCGGTTTTGAGGAGAGCTACGGTTACCTTGCAGGCTCGTATGTAAGAGACAAGGACGCTGTCGTTGCATCAATGCTAATCTGCGAAATGGCAGCATTCTACCGCACAAAGGGCATCTCGCTGCTCAAGGCAAGAGAGGATCTTTATGCACAGTACGGCAACTACCTGCATTCACAGAAATCTTTCCAGTGCGAAGGCGCAAGCGGCATGGAGAGAATGAAAGAGATAATGACAGACCTGCGCACAAACGTGCCGACAGAGATCGGCGGACTGAAAGTGCTCGTTTTCGGTGACTATATGGCATCCGAAGAGACAGAGCTGGCTACGGGCAAAAAGACAGAGATCAAGCTGCCTAAGTCAGATGTTCTCGCATTCAGGCTCGAGCAGGGCGCATCTGTTATCCTCAGACCGTCGGGCACAGAGCCTAAGATAAAGGCATACTACACCACTATCGGCGACAAGCGCGAGAACGCTGAGAAGCTCGAAGAAAAGATCGCCGAGGATTTCAAGGCAAAGCTCGGTTTCTGAAAATGACATAAAAAATCAGAGGTAAGAGAATTTTCTCTTACCTCTTTTTTTGAATTGAAAATGCAGCTTTCCGAGCTATCGTATGTTACACCAGCGTTTTAAGCATTTTGGAAAGCTCGGCAAGCGAATAGCTTTTGAAGTCCTTGGATTTATAATACTTGTTCGATTCCGCTTCTGCCTGTGACTGCGTAACAGGCTTGTCGTTAATAGCGTATTTTCCGTCATCACTATAAATTGTCGTTATCTTCTTTGAGCTTCCGTCTGCTTGGATCTGAAATACATATGTATACCAGCTTGTAACTCCGCCCCAATAGTTTATGCTATAGCAGCCCGATTTTGAGATAAACCCGAAAGAGCCTCTTGAATCAGGGGGATTCGGGTCACTGGTCAGAACGACCTTTCCGCCGACATAAGTGAACACTTTCTGATGACCGTTGAAATTCTTGACAGCCGTTGCCACTATCTCGGGTATATTATCATTCGTGATATATGCCATTTCATAGCTTAGTTTATAGCCATTTGCAGTCTCTTGTTTTTCAAGCTCCGTCATCGCAGCGATATAAAGCTCTGCCCAATTGCTTGCAGCTTTCTTCTTGGTGGTAGCTTTTGTTGTAGCTTTTGTGGTCGCCTTAGTCGTTGCTTTTGTGGTAGTCGTTGTAGTTGTCGTGGTGGCCGTTGTAGTAGTGGTAGCGGTAGTGGTATCGTCGTGCCAATACCCATCGTCGGGATCTGACGCGGGGTCTTCAGGCACGTCATCAACAGGGCTCACAGTCTCAATGCTGCTTGCCGTAATGCTTTCGGTTTTTGATATTTCGGTCTTGCTGGTTTCGGTCTTGCTGCTGTCTGCCGCGCTTGAGCTTTCACTGCAGGCGGTGAGGCAGGAAAATGCCATTATAATTGACAGCGCTGCTGCAAAAATCATTTTCTTCATACTATCCCTCCTCGTTTTGTCAAGCAGGGAAATAAAATCTGCCCGAGAGCTGATAGTCCGACATTACCGCAGCAAGCAGATAACACTCTTTCATCGTCGGTGCTGCGCCCTTTGTAAAAGCGAAACACTCGCCGCTTTTGTACAGCTGTTCGGCTTTGGCTTTGAAAAGGCTTTCAAGCAGTAGCATTCCGTCAAGCTCGCCGTCGTAGCTGTCGATGTTTCCCGAATATACCTTGCCGGTGCCGCCGTTTTTATTCTTGCCGTTGAACTCGACACAAAGACCTGCACCGCCGTCATACACCCTTGTTCCCTCGTATGTGCCTTTCGGAGCATAGCCCTTTGAGCAGACCTGCTCAAAGAAATAGGTCAGGTCTACCTCGTCTTTATGGGCGGTCTTTGATGATGCCGTGGTCGTGGCAGATGTCGTCGATGTTGTTGTCGCCTTTGTCTGCGTGGTATCAGGTGCAGATGAGCTGCTCTCGGTGCAGGCGGTCAGGCAGGCAAGTGCCAGCACTGCGGACAGTACAGCTGCAAACAGCCTGTTGCTCATTTTTGCTCTCCCCTTTCGTTATGCTTGTTGGTATTATTTTAGCAAACAAAAGAGGTCGTGTCAAGCTCAGATCGCCTGGAATTTTATTTTCATTTTTGCGGCAAAAGCCTCTGCAGGCGAGCCCTTTTTGCTCTGGATAGTTATTCTTGACGAGTCGTCCGGGAAGATGCAGAAACCGAATTCCTTAACAGACTCGGGGATATACAGTTCCCTGATGCCCTCGCAGTATTCAAAGCTTGTATCACCGAGACGCTCGAGCGTGCCGTTGTACAGTGTCACGTCGTGGAGGCGTTTGCAGCGGCAGAAGGTGTTGAAAGGCAGTTCCTTTATGCCCTTGCCGACAACGGCTTTTTCAAGTTGGAAGCAGCGCCAGAAAAGCCCGGTGCCGATGACCTGCACGGTATCGGGCAAGGTCACCTCTTTGAGCGATTCGCAGTTGCAGAACGCAAAATTATCTATCTTTGTCACGCTGGCAGGTATGCTCACACTTACAGCCTTTTTGCAGCTGAGAAATGCGCTCTCGCCTATCTCGGTGATGCCCTCGGAAACGATTATGCTCGTGATGTTTTCTTTGTACTCTTTCCAGTAGTCATAGCCGCCATCCATCTTAGGTATCTTTCCTTTTCCCGATACGGTCAGCGTGCCGTCATCGGTGATGTTCCACTTGATACCGCCCTCTATCTCGCCTGATACGGCTTTGAACGGTTCGGCTTCAGGCGTCTTTGCTGCGGCAGGGTCAACGTTTACCGACTCGGAAGCTGTGGTAGTTGCTTCTGATGTTGTCGTTGTTTCGGCTGTGGTGGTCGTTTCAGCTGTGGTCGTCGTTTCGGCTGTGGTTGTAGTCGTTGTTTCAGCTGCGGAAGAACTCGAAACATCTGATTTTGATGAACTTTCAGCGCAGGAGCACAGACAAAGAGCAGCCAGAATGATGATAAGTGATTTTTTCATAATAATTACCCCTTTCGTATGGTCAAGCAAAGTCGTTTTTTTGCTTTCACCTACACAGACGGAGAAAAACCTCATCAGGTCACAGGTCTGTTAAAACTTTTTTCTTGCAAACGTTGCCGTGATATGCTATCATATATTAAACAGTAAAAACAATATCAAAAAAGATAATTATTCTACTTTTTCTTGTTTTTTTGTGTATTTCATTAATAATAGAGAAAAATTGCTTATACTGAAACCCCTTTATCTTTTTAAAAATAAACTTTACCTTTTTCATACTTCCACCTTACCTTTATTATACATGTTT
>CAMYUO010000057.1 GCA_947302065.1 uncultured Clostridia bacterium
ATCAGCATCACATGCAGCACCGGCCGTTTTTTGCCCTTGCGGATGAAATACTGCGCCAGCGTCAGCAGCGCTTCGGCCGCAAGAAACAGCAGAATAAAACCAACGATGATGTTCATAGAGAAACGCCCTTTCTGAAAAGCTCATAGACTTTTTCCGGCTCTGTTTCAAGTCCGCAGTCGCTTACAAACTTTGCGATGCGCTCTTTGTAATTATTGCTTGGCGTTGACTTGTCCTCCAGACACTCCATAAATTCATCTAAGCTGTCAAAGTCAACATCCGACCAGTCGCTCAACATTCTGCAGCACAGAAGAATGCTGAAAAAGTCCCTTGCGCTCATCGCAGCAAAGCCTGCACTGCCCTCCGAGTCGATATAGCCGACTCTGCCGTCCTCGGCGAGCACATAAACTCCGCCGCAGCCGTCGCAGCCGAACGGAGTCAGCTTCATGCCGCACCTTGCGCCTTCAAGCAGAAATGCAAGGTCGTCCTCCAGCTGTTCGCTGTCCTCGATGTCAAAATCGCACTCTGCCGAAAGGTAGTGTGCAATGTGGCTGTCCGACTTTATCCTGTCAATGAATTCCTGTACATTTTCCTTAACAAAAACCTCGTTATCCGTATTTTTCAAGCTGCTGCCTGCCCGTCATCAGAAGACCGTGTGTTATCGCAAGCGCAACTGCGTCAGCCGTGTCATCGGGTTTGGGAACTTCCTTGAGGTGCAGCATCGTGCGCACCATTTCCTGCACCTGCTTTTTCTCGGCACGTCCGTACCCAACTATCGAACTTTTCACCTGCAAAGGCGTGTACTCGAATATCTGTATCCCCTGCATTATCGCCGGCAGAAGCGTAACACCTCTTGCCTGTGCAACGTCGATGGCAGTTTTCTGGTTGGTGTTGAAAAACAGCTTTTCTATCGCCATTTCCTTTGGCTCATATGTCTTTATCAGCTCGCACATATCGAGATATATCGCTTTCAGACGGGCATCGAACGACATCTCCGCAGGCGTTGTTATCGCACCCATGTCAACGAGCGAAAAGCGTGCGCTTTCATATTCGACCACGCCGAAACCGACGATAGCATAGCCGGGGTCGATGCCCAGTATCCTCAATCAAAACACCTCTTTATGAGCCTTCAAACGCCATCACAGCCGACACTGTCAGCCTTCGGGCATAATATATTAGTATTATAGCACATTTCAACGCCGATTGCAAGCAAAATGACCAATTTGGGCGTATTTTTTTCGTAAAAAATGCCCGTCGGTCAGCTGGGGGAAACGTCTTTGAAAGAACACTCTCAATCACGTGCAGACATACGGCAACAAACTTTGACTATCACACAAAGTCATAGATGTATGCCCGAAGGGGTTTTGAGGGCGACCGGAAAGCCCCCAAAATTAGAGAAACAACCTTGCCAGTCAATCCGCCCTTCCGCGTGCGGATTGAGGACGCCGACGTTACCACAGGGTAAGGGGACGCCCTCTCTTGCAGGGCAGTCCCCTCTTGAAAAATAGTCCGCTGGACTATTTTTCAATTCACCCCAAGCGGAGCGCACGACGTAAGGGGATTTCGCTGACTGCGGTCAGCGACGAGGACTCTGCCCTCGACCCGCCAGCCTTTTTTACGAGAAAAGGCTGGGCGAAAAACCTGTTTTGTCTTTGGCAGGTTTAAAAAGTTTGTTTTATTTTCCACTATTCATTGTTAAAGGATGACTTGATTTGATATTTACTTTCACAACCCACGACCCCGCCCAGACCATCGCCCTCGGCGAACAGATAGGCAAGCGCCTCAGAGGCGGCGAGGTCATCGCATACAGCGGCGGTCTCGGCGTCGGCAAGACCACCATAACCCGAGGCATCTCAATGGGCATGGGGCTCGGCGACGAGGTCACAAGTCCGACCTTTGCGCTCGTCAATGAGTATGCAGGCGAGCAAAGAAGCCTGTGCCATTTTGATATGTACCGCATAAGCGGCGGTCTTGACCTTGAAACGACGGGCTTTTACGACTATCTCGACGGCAACAACGTCCTCGCTGTCGAGTGGAGCGAGAACATCGCAGACGAGCTTCCCGATGACTGCATAAAGCTCCATATCGAGCGTATAGACGACACTACAAGGGAAATAACCCTCACCGCCGATGAACGCTTTGCAGATATAAACATGTGACGCTCAGGAGTTTCATATGAAAAAAGGAATTAAGAATTTTTCTCAAAAAAGCCTGTTTGAATTAGGGCAGTGCTATGTGTATGGATTGATTGACCCAAGAACCAACAAGATGTTTTACATAGGCAAAGGAACGGGAAATCGAGTTTTTGCACATGAATACGAAAGCATTAAAAATCCTGACAGTAAAAAACTCAAGCTCAATACCATAAAAGAGATAAAAGATGCAGGATTTGAAATAAAAAAAGTAATACTAAATTATAATCTTACTGAAAATGAAGCCTATGCGGCAGAAGCAGCACTTATTAATGCGTTTAATTATGTAGAAGATACAGGGCTGACCAACGATGTTGCGGGACATCATTCAAAACAAGCCTATTGCGCAGATGATTTTGATACAATCTTTGGCGCTGAAGAAATCTGCGAAGATGAAATAAAGCATCATTTGTTTGTGATAAAAGTCAACAAATTATATCGCTTCGGTATGACGGATAGTGAGGTATACGATGTCGTCAGAGGCTGCTGGAAAGGAAACCATCCATATAAAATGGAAAGGCTCAATAAAGTTCAGTATGTTTTAGGAGTTTACAATGACCTTATTATAGGAGTATATAAACCGTCTGTTTGGGCTTATGTCAAAGATGACCCGATGGGAGTGCCCGAAAGGGATAAAGATAAGGTTGAGTTGAGCGATAGAGTTTATTTTAGTGATTATTCATTTTAAAACGGCGAAGGAATGGACGACGTTCAGAAATACTACTTGTTTAAATCTGTGGCTGAAATTAAGAAAGTTGATAGAAGCCAGAACCCAACATATCTTGACCCTAAATAGTTTTTCTTTGTTTGCCCCAAAAGAATAGCGTGCCCGCGCACGCCAAATCAGATTACGGAGATGAAAAAATTGCGGATTTTAGGAATAGATACAAGCGGCAAGGTCGCCTCTGTCGCAATAACCGACGGCGATAAACTGCTGTGGGAAAAGTCGGTCTATACAACTCTCACACATTCGCAGGTGATACTGCCCATGGTCGAGCAGGCTCTGCGTGAAAGTTCGCTCGAGCTGTCCGATATCGACTGTGCCGCCGTCGCAAACGGACCCGGCTCTTATACGGGTCTGCGCATAGGCATAGGCGCAGTAAAGGGTATGTGCGAGGGCTGCAAAAGCCTTAAATGTGCAGGTGTCTCGACCCTGCTCGCCCTTGCGTATAACGTAGGGTATTTTTCCGGAAAGATAGTTTCAGTTATGCGTGCCAGACCCGATATCTCATATGTCGGTGAATTTGAAAGCGGCGGAGTCCACCTCACCCGCATAGGCAAAGACCGTGTCGCAAAGGACGCCGATGTCTTTGCAAATTACGATACATCATCAGCACCCGTGATGCTCGTCGGCGATAATGCCGAGTTTATCAAGAAAAAATATTTTGAGAACGACCCGAGCGTTTTGACAGCGAATGCCGCCTGCTCACTGCAAAGAGCAAGCTCTCTCTGCCTCGCCGTGAGCGAGGATACATCGCTCATCACCGATGCCGACCGTCTCGAAGTTTCATATCTGCAAGCCACAAAAGCAGAAAAGGATAAAGCTCACAGTGATAAATGATATACAGGAGGAAGTAAAATGAAAATAGCAATAGGAAACGACCACGCTGCACCGCAGCTCAAAAACGCCGTAAAGGCGCACCTTGAGGAAAGAGGTTTTGAGGTAGCCGATGTCGGCTGTGCCGAGGGCGAACGCTGCGATTACCCCGATAAAGCTGTCGAGGTCTGCGAAAAGGTCACAAGCGGCGAGTGCGAGCTCGGTATACTTATCTGCGGAACAGGTCTCGGTATGTCCTACGCCGCAAATAAGTTCAAGGGCATAAGAGCAGCCTGCTGCTCGGATTATTTCTCCGCACGCCTTTCCCGTGAGCATAACAATGCCAACGTGCTCTGCTTCGGCGCAAGGGTAGTCGGTGAGGGCACAGCGCTCGACCTTGTCGATATCTTCATCGACACACCTTATTCCAATGACGAGCGCCACCAGCGCAGACTTGACAAAATAACCGCTATCGAGAACAGATAAAAACAAAGTCCGGGAGTTTAAACTTCCGGACTTTTTGTAGTATTTAGAATAATGGGCAGTATCTTTGCGCCGGCTCTACTTTTTAAACCTCGCAAACAGCCATATTGCGCCGAAAAGCAGCACCAGCACCCACGCAAGCGTTATCAGTACCCACTTGATGACACGGAACACCAGCCACAGTACCAGCAGAATAATTATCATCACCAGCAGGCTCGCCAGCTTGATGCCGAACGGCGTTGAAAGCACCTTGCGCCGCTTGCCGACACTTATCACCGTGCCGCCGTCAACGGTTATCCATACCGTGTCGCCGACTCTGACTTTAATTCCCGACGGCAGCAGCGACGTTATCTGCACGATTCCACCCTCATCGGCGTATTCGTATGTTGCGCTCGCACCGCTGATGCTTATTACCTTTGCCTTGTATGTCTGTGCCATTTTTATTCTCCTGTCCCGTGTTTCTCTATAAACGCACCGAATGCGTCTGTGTATTTCTCAAAATCAACATAATAACTGTTTGCGTGGTATGCGCCGTCGATGATGACAAGCTCCTTTTCACTTCTGCACGCCGCAAAATTCTCCCTCGACATCCATGTCGGCACAAAATCGTCCGCACCGCCGTGAATGAACAGCACAGGGATATCATTATTTTTCAAAGCCTGCGCCGCACTGCACTGCTTGCAGTCAAAATGCGCAAATATTTTGGTGAACACCTCTGCGATGTCAACGAACGGGAACGGCGGCAGGTGATACATACTGCGGCAGACGCTGCGGAAAACATCGTCGGGCGACGTGAAACCGCAGTCTGCGATAAGACCGCACACGCTTTTTGGCAGGTCGGTCGTTGTCGACATCAGCACCGATGCCGCACCCAGCGACATTCCGTAAAGGAATATCTTGTGGTCGGGGTGCTCACGGGCGATCATATTCGCCCAATCACAAATATCAAAACGCTCTTTTATGCCGTAGGTCATGTGGCTGCCCTCGCTCTTGCCGTGGCTGCGCTCGTCAATGAGCAGAATATTGAGCCTGAGCTGCTCGTGGATATATCTCACGATGCCGCCGAAATCGCCAAGCCCTGTGCTGCGGTAACCGTGGCAGAGAATGACCGTTGTTTTGCTGCCGGGGTAGGGCAGATAATCTGCGTAAAGCGCAAGACCGTCGAAAGAGCGCAGCTTTTTCAGCTCGCTGCCCTGACTTCTGAACCAGTCGCAGCCCTCATTGTAAACGTGTCTGACCTTTTCAAACTGCTGTTGACCGGCAGACCTCGTCTGAACCAGCTTCATCAGCTTTGGCAGAACATAGAGTTTTCTCGATACGCCCGTGCGGTACATGATCGTTGATATGCACAAAGTGCCTGCACACAGCGCAAATGCGGTGTTTCGCACTGCTTTTTTCATAGAGCGCCTCCTCTCACAAGTGTTGTCCGTTACCGATAGTATAGCACATTCCTAACATTTTGTACATACCTTTTTCTGCAAACGATTTTATGGGCAATTTGACGGACAGTTAACGGAATTGGGTCGATTTTTGGCCTTATTTACCGATGTTTGAAAATTTTTTATTAATTTTAGGGAGTTTTTCTTCTCTCGTTTGGTTCGCCTCTGTGCCCACATATAGTGGCAAGTTTTTGTGAAAAGTCCAATAAGTTGATCGGAGTTTTAAAAATAGGATAAATTTGCTTTCAAACGGAAACAAAAGGTTACAAATCGTTGACAAATCGGCATTTTGCCTTATTGACACGGGGTCTGCGATTTGGTATAATGTAATAAATTCTCGAATTGTCGGAATAACTTTTTGTTTATTTGTCACTTTTGGGAGGACGAAATGAGAGCATTAAAGAAATTTACGGGTGCAGTCTGCGCCCTTGCACTGTGTCTGCAGTCAGCTTTTGCGGTTTTGCCCGCAGCAGCCGAGCAGGCAGGTGCACATACGGACAACGGTGTTGCCGTCGTCAGCCTCGATAACAACGATGATTACCTTGAACAGCTGGAGGAAACTGTTCTCGGTGACATTGATGAAAAGTATCTTGAGGGCATCGACGTCAACGACGACCCGTCCTATATCAAATTCGTGAAAA
Source organism: uncultured Clostridia bacterium (assembly GCA_947302065.1). GTDB lineage: Bacteria > Bacillota > Clostridia > Oscillospirales > Ruminococcaceae > Hominimerdicola. The sequence continues at coordinate 6,290 of CAMYUO010000057.1, forward strand.
ATCAGCAGCAGGTCGGTGTGACCGATTTCAGCTCGCTCATCACGCATCAGGACAAATTCAGCGGCTTCAATAAGCTCTACGGCATCGACGTTTCCGTTTACAACGGAGATATCGACTTTGAAAAGGTAAAGGCTGAGGGTTATCAGTTCGTTATCGTGCGTGCAGGCGCAAGAGGCTACGGCGCTTCGGGCAGCATGATAGAGGACTCACGCTTTGAAGAGCACGTTGACAACGCACATAAGGCAGGTCTTATGGTCGGTGCGTATTATTACACACAGGCTGTCAACAAGACCGAGGTAAAGCAGGAAGTTGATTCGACGCTCAAAAAGATAGGCAGCAGAAAGCTCGAGATGCCTGTTTATTTCGACATCGAGCCGGCTTATGACTGGAACGGCAACCCCGGCAGGCTTGTTGCTGCAAATCTTTCAAAGGCTCAGAAAGCAGAGCTTTGCAAGTATTTCTGCGACCTTATCAACAACGCAGGCTATGACAGCGGCGTTACATCCTGCAAATCGTGGTTCGAGACCGAGATAGATATGAGCAAGATAGAAAATGCTTATGATGTATGGCTCGCTCACTACACCACAAAAACGAACTATGCAAGCGACTATAATATGTGGCAGTTCAACAGCACACGCAAGGTCAACGGCGTGTATTCCAGCTGCACAGACCAGGATGTAAGATATATCGAGATGACCAAGCCGATAGGCAAGGCTAAGATAACCGCAGCGGTGACCAACGAAAAAGTTACGCTCAAGTGGGACTCTGTGGCTAATGCCAAGGGCTACACAGTCTATAAAAAGGACATGGACGGCATTATAAACAAGGTCGGCACCTACTCGGGCACGACCTGTACCCTGACAAGAGAGCAGGCGGACGTATACTATTATGTACAGGCTTACAACTACGTGGGCGGTAAGTATTACTACTCTGAGCTTTCAGACGGCACAAAGGTAGCAGGTCTGAAGCTGACGAACGTTGATGAGACAAAGCTTATTGGAAAAACCAGATATGCTACTGCGGTAAGCATTTCAAAGGAGTGCTTCCCGAGCATTGCAAACACGGTCATAATCGCAGCAGGCGACAGCTATGCGGATTCTCTCGTTTCTTCGCCTCTGGCAGCAGCATTCAATGCACCTGTACTTCTTACCTACAAAGATCAGCTCAGCAGCGAAACAGCTGCAGAGATAAAAAGACTCGGCGCTAAAAAGGCGTATATCATAGGCGGCGAGGGCGTTGTTTCAAAGAATGTGGAGAACCAGCTCAAAGCAAAGGGCGTTACTCCGCTGAGGATCCACAGCTCTTACGTTAATAACCGCTTTGGTACGTCGGTGTATGTTGCGGTAAATATGGACATCGCACGAGGCAAGGGTCCAACCGATGTGTTTATCGCATATTCAAACGGCTATGCCGACACACTTGCAGTGGGCGGTATTGCAGCTATCAAGAATGCGCCGATACTTTATATTAACAAAAGCGGTGTGCTCGATGGGGCAACAAAGAATTATCTGGACAGCGTTAAAAGCTCGATAAAGAACGTGTACATCATCGGCGGAACAGGCGTTATAGGCTCCAAGGCTGAAACGTCACTCGCAGCGTACGGCACAGTGAAGAGACTTGCAGGTTCGAACAGATACGAGACCTGTATGGCAGTCAACAAGTACTTCTCAGGTATCCTCACAGGCAAGAGCGTGTGCGTAACGACAGGTCTGAATTATCCTGATGCGCTTGCAGGCGGTGTGCTTGCGGCTAAGAAGAAGATACCTATCGTTATTGCCGATACGTCACTTTCGGCAAATCAGCAGGCTTATTTCGCAGGCAAAGACCCTGATATGTTCTATACGCTTGGCGGCTGCGGCATAAATATGAACCTTGTTCAGTCGGCGGTAAACAGCGGAAGATAAAACATCACGGAGAACGGATACA
>CAMYUO010000058.1 GCA_947302065.1 uncultured Clostridia bacterium
AGCGATCAGAAAGCATATACGGTTCTCGTCGATCGGGAAATAGTCGTAGAAGTCACCTCCGACTTCTTTTGCGGTATTCATACTGCCTCGCAGAATGATCTGAGGGAAATCTTCAAAATCCGGTACAGTCGGCGGCAGGGCATCTGCCTGTATCTTTGACGCAATGAGCAGATCGGTCTGTGTTGATGCCAGCATTTTGCTCTTTTCAATAAATATGATGCAGTACATAATGATCAGCGACATCAGTACCATCCCGTACTGAGCGGCATTACCGAACTTACCTCCCATCAACGCATACTCGATCAGCGGGAACAGAATGAACGTAAGCGCTGCAACCTTCTGATTGCGAGGATTATGGCTCATGATTATCATAATAGCCGTAAGAACCGAGGTCACGGCAAGGTAAATATCCTCTGCCCAGTAAAGCGCAGCCGACTGATACATTCCGTCAGGATTCAGATAGAACGTGGTCGAAAAGAAAATGTTTGATAGGATAACAAGCGTTTCAAACAGCATCAAAACAGGAATGATCTTTTCAGACAGCTTTGCAAGTTTCCCCTTGAAACCCAGCGTAGATTTTACATAGGAGTAGAAAAGATATATCATCACAAGGTCGAGCAGTTTGCTGATCAGGCAGAGGGTGAAACATATCGTGCTTTGTTCCGGCACGCTGACCGTATAGCATATCGCTTCATTGACTGCAAAGTTGGTACTCACCAGCACGATCAGACTTCTCAGATTACCTATTCCGTTGCCGTCCTGCTTCATACATCCGAAAAACAGCGCCGCACAGAAAAGCGAACCCACTGAATCCACGCCGGCATCGAACAGGCGGTTCTTCAGCCTCTGTTCAGTGAAGAACATGATGCTGAGCACTATGATGAATACAGCAGACACTATGGAAAAGATCAGACCGAGTATTGCGGCATTCTCTTTTAGTTTTTTGATCATTTGTCTTTATCCTCTACTTTCACTCGGCGACGGTTTGATGACGAATGCGTTACTCTACGGATAATAAAAATCACAGTATTTTAGTCCTGAAAGTTAATTTGTTTATATTATAGCATATCTTTCAATGAAAGTCAATTTTTTCAGGCGCTTTTGTATTCGGTTTCCTTCATGTTTTCAAGTACATTTTCCTTTTTGAGCAGCTATCAGACTGAAAAAACATGAGACCATATTGAAGTCTATGGAATAATGGTGTATAATAGTTTCAAATATGAGTGCAGAGCTATTGAGTTTGATAAATTGGGAGGAGATTGAAAATGAGCGAAAAGAAGTCGTTATTTGAAGTTATAAAAGAGAACATGGTAAACGGCGAGCTGCCGGGTGATTTTTCACTGCCGAGAGAAGAGGCAGGCGAGGGCGAGCTGAGGTGGGCTGACGGAGCGATGGACGGCGTGCGATGTTACCATATGGGTCAGCAGGAGATAACCGATGAGCACATGCAGAAGATAGCCGATGCTTTTGCAGTTATCGCAGACAGGGAAAAGGCGTGGGGTCTGATGAAAGAATTGTTTGTGCAAGTACCGCCGCTGAGCAGCATAGATGCGATACAGCAGTACATAAGGGACAACGCTGACAATCTCGATACGAAAGAGCTGTACATGTTTGCGTTTGACAGCCTCAACAGCAGTGAGGTCGATATCGTAAAGCTTGGTATGCTTATCATTGAGATATTCAGCAGCGAGCCTGTTGACATGGTCAAGCAGACTATCAGAACGCTTGCACTGAGCGATGAGTTCTCGCTGTTTGCTATCTTCAATATGTTTAATTGGTCAAACGGGAACGATGAGGTATTCGAGCTTGCAAAGAAGACGCACGGCTGGGGCAGGGTACACGCCGTCGCACGCTTTGATGCGCAGACGCAGGAGATGAAGGATTGGCTGCTGGCAGAGGGAATAAACAACGCTGTGCTCCCCGATTATTCGGCGCTTGATGTTTATCGCAAGGCGGATATAGCTCTGCGGCTGAAAGAGGATATCACCGACGAGCAGCTTGTGAGCATAGCAAGAGTTCTTACTGCGATGTTCGATGAAGGTCCTGTTGCAGGCATCAGTGCGCTTGACGAAAAAGAGGCAGAGCAGATGCTTGGCGACTTTGTCGCACAGGCAAAGAAACACCAGCTGAACGCAGAGGTGTGCGAGGTCCTGAAAACGTTGACCGAGGACGAGAGATTCCAGTCGCTTGCTGCAAAGTGTGCGGAGTTATTGCCGTAAAGCTTTTTTGTGAATATACAAACTGCGCCCGGGAGTTGAATGCTACCGGGCGTTTATGATTGACAAGCTTTGTGCGGTGGGGTATAATATTAACATAAATCAAACAATGGGAGGCGTTGGGATGAGTGAACAGACCAATGATATTTCCGTTCTGACGGCTGACAGAGAAAAAACGATAGTGCGCACAAGCATCATAGGCATAATCGCAAATGTACTGCTTGCGGCGTTCAAGGCGTTTGTCGGGCTGATGTCGCACTCTATCGCAGTGGTGCTCGATGCGGTCAACAACCTTTCGGATGCGCTTTCATCGGTAATAACGATAATCGGTGCAAAGCTCGGAGCTAAGCCGCCGAACAAAAAGCACCCGCTGGGTTACGGACGGGTGGAATACATAAGCTCGATGCTCGTTGCGGCTATCGTGCTGTATGCAGGCATAACCTCGCTGGTCGAATCGGTCAAGAAGATATTCAAGCCCGAAGAAGCAGATTACAGTGCTGTTTCGCTGGTCATCATATCCGTTGCGATAGTGGTCAAGCTGATACTTGGCGCATATGTCAAAAAGCAGGGCAAAAAGGTCAATTCGGGTGCGCTCATCGCATCAGGCTCGGACGCATCGTTCGATGCGATACTGTCTGCGTCGGTGCTTGCAACGGCGATTGTTTACCTGATATGGAACATCTCGCTTGAAGCTTATGTAGGCGTTGTTATCGCAGGATTTATCGTGAAAGCAGGCATCGAAATGATGCTCGACACGCTCGATGACATCATCGGTCAGCGAAGCGATGCGGATATGACCAAGCAGCTCAAGCATATCATCTGCGAGGAAGAGCAGGTCAGAGGTGCTTACGATGTGATACTTTTCAACTACGGCCCGAACAAGAACTACGGCTCGGTGCACATAGAACTGCCCGACAATATGACCGTTGAAGAGGTCGACAGGATAACCCGCAGGATACAGATAAACGTTTTTCAGAAAACGGGAGTCATACTGACGGGCATAGGTGTGTATTCGTTCAACACCTCGGATGACGAGGCAGCAAAGATGCGCAATGCGATACAGAAAGCTGTTCTGTCGCATGACTGGGCACTGCAGATGCACGGATTTTATGCCGACACGCAGAACAAAACGCTGCACTTTGATGTGGTCATCAGCTTTGACATCGACCGAAAGGAAGCGCTTGACACGCTGATGAAAGATACCAGGCAGCTATTTCCCGACTTTGCACCGAACATCGTCCTCGATGCAGACGCATCGGATTAAAAATCAAACTACGCCCGAGAGTTCAAAATGAACTGACCCCAAAAAGTCAGACAAACTTTTAAAAGAAGATTTATGCAAAGCGACTAAGATTAATCCTGGTCGCTTTTGTTATGCGCTCAACTGATCTGACGAACGAAGTAAAAGCTGAATGAAAAGATGTAAGCTTTTCATCAAGCAACTTTGTGCAAAATGTCCTTTGAAAATATAGTCAAAAGATGATATACTAGAATAAAGAACGTGTAGCAGTTACTGCGTAAGTCCAGTTGCTTGCTGTGCGTTCTGTTTTTTTAAGTAGGTGATGCTAATGTATAGTGTAAATGATGTTGTAGTGTATGGTTCTTTTGGCGTTTGCAGGATCACAGCTGTTGAAAAGCGTGACCTGACGGGGACAGAGCAGGAATACTATATCCTGAAACATCTGGGCTCGGACAGCAGTGTCTGTTATGTGCCTGTCAATAATGAGAAAGCACTGAGCAAGATGCATTCCGTGTGCACAAGAGCGCAGGTAGATGAGCTTATTTCGTATATGGGAACAGGTGAGCTTATCTGGATAGACAATGAAATAAAACGCAAAGAGGAATACAGCAGGATCATCAAAGGCGATGATAAGAAAGAGCTGATAATGCTCGTCAGAACTTTGTATCTTCGCCGCAGAGAGCTGACCGAAAATGGCAGAAGGCTGCGGATAACAGATGAGAACTATCTCAGCCTTGCCGAAAAAATGCTCTTTGAAGAGTTTGCTTATGCTCTTGGTATCGAGCAAAGTGAGGTTGCCGGGTATATTGAACAGCATATCTGACAAGACGGCATCAGGTTTATGCAATAAACGCCTGGGAGTTTTATGCTCCTGGGCGTGTTTATTCTATTATGACCAGATAAAATGAAAAATTCCGAAAAAATGTTTATTTTATATGGACAAATGATTAATAATATGATATAATATAGAATGAGATAATATCACGGTTCGTTCTGACCACATAAACAGCAGTTTACAGAAGAAAAGGAGGAGCATATGGATATGGATCATAATGCGCTTGATCAGATCGCACTGACATTGACAAAACACTTTGACAGTTTGTATTATGTAGACATAGAGACCGGTAATTACACCGAATTTACCTCGGGACAGATGCTCCTGCCGGCTGAGATACCTCAAAACGGCACGGATTTCTTCACCGACGCTCAGCAGAATGCTTCAAAGTGTGTTCATCCCGATGACCTTGATATGGTGATCGGTCTGCATGACAAGGCAGTGATGCTTGAGCATCTGAGCCAGAACCACTTTTTTTCGGTCGTATACAGGCTGCTGATCAATGGCGAGATCATTCGTGTTCGCCATTTTGAGCTCTTGTGTGATGATAAAAAGCATATTCTGTGCTGCCTTGAAAACATAGAAGATGAGGTCAGGGAACGTGAGGAACGTGAAAGAAATCTTCGTTCCGCACAGCTGATGGCACGCCTTGATTCCCTGACAGGGATACGAAACAAAGCTGCATTCACCGAGTATGCAGAGAGAATAAAAGCGAAAATCACTTCAGATCCGCAGCATTTCCGTTTCGGTATCGTGATGTGCGATCTGAACGATCTCAAACTGCTCAATGATACAAGAGGTCACAGATTCGGCGATGAAGCTTTGATGAGAACGAGCCGCATGATCTGCGAAATATATGACCATAGCCCTGTATTCAGGATCGGCGGAGATGAATTTGTAGTTATACTCGATGGGCGTGATTATAATGACAGGGACACTCTGCTGAAAAAGCTGCGTGAAGAATCAGCAGCCAATAAGCGCTCACGCTCAGGTCCTGTGGTAGCAGGCGGAATGGCAGTCTTTGAAGATGGTGATACATTCGATACGGTCCTTAAAAGAGCCGATCAGGAAATGTACGTTAACAAGAATGAGCTGAAAGCCCTGTTTGTGAAAGATTATTTCATGGATATGGAGAAGATCGAAACTCCTATCACAGCAGAAAGAAAACGTCTGCTGGACGGATTGTTCGGAGCTTTATACACAACTGCAGGCGGCGGCTATCTGTTCCTCAATGATATGCGCTACGACCTGTCACGCTGGTCATTGCCGCTTGTTGATGACTTTGGAATGACTTCTGAGTATATGTATCACGCAGACCGTTACTGGCAGGAGCATATACACCCGGAGGATATGAAAGTGTACCGAGAAGCAGTAGATGCTGTTCTATGCGGAAATGCAGAGCTGCGTGCGATCCGCTACCGTGCACGCAGAGCAGACGGCACATATGTGGTATGCTCGACAAGAGGCTTTGTTATGAGTGACAAAGACGGAAACCCCGAATATTTCGGCGGCATCATAATACCTGAATAGCAAAAAGAGAAAAGGCTCTGTGGATATCCCGCAGAGCCTTATTATCATATCTGTGCTATACTGCTTTTCGCTTGAAACCTATCATTTCCGCAACTGCACCCATCGCCTTCATTCGCTGTTCCTGGAAGCAGTGTGTGTAGATGTTGAGCGTGGTGCTTGTCTGCGAGTGACCAAGGCAGGCGGATACCGTTCTCGGATCGACACCGCAGGAGATGAGCAGGGTCGCATTGAGATAGTTTTGAGGAGATTCGCACCAATGGACAGAACAAAACAGCTCAAGTCACAGACCAAGTAAGGATAGTAAATGATGAGCTTGTTTAACCGCCCTTTGCGAGCTTTTCGCCGAGCGCTTTGCACTTTGCAAGTGCCTCGTCGTCGGGCGTGTTGTTGCAGATGAGTCCCTCGCCGTCAACGATATTCGCACCTGCTGCCTTTGCCCTGTCTGCCCACAGGCGCATCCATTCGCCGTCGCCCCAGTCGTAAGAGCCGAACAGCGCAACAGGCTTGCCCGACAGCTTTGCCTCATTTGCTGTATAGAACGGCTCGAACTCGCTGTCCTCCAGCTCCTCTGCACCCATTGCAGGGCAGCCCAGAGCTATTGCCTCATATTCGGAAAGGTCACCGTCAAAGGCACCGACTGCCGTTGCCTGCACGCCTGCACCCTCTGCAACAGCGTTTGCCATTGCCTCGGTGTTGCCCGTTCCGCTCCAGAATATAACTGCTGTTTTCATAAAAAAGTCCTCCTTATGAGAGACTGAGTATCTTGTATAAGTCCTGTCCCTCACTCAATTTATTGCACAGATATTTTCTGCACTTATCATATTTTCTGAAAGTACACCTCGCCTTTTCCTCGTTGCCGTATACCTTCCAGTATCCGCACAGCTTGAAATCACTGCCCTTGTGCGTGATGAATCCGAGCACATCTTCAACAGGGTAGTCAAGAAAAATGCCTATCTCGTGCGGAAATTCCTTGTGCTGTGAGCAGCGCTGCGAAAGCCTGTCAAGGCACTGCTGCGTGTCAAGACAGCGAGAGTAACCGAAACGCTCCAGCAGACTCCTGCGTCTGCGGTCACAAAGCAGCTTTTCAAGCAGCCGTTCGCTGTAAAGCATCAGCAAGCACCGCTGTCCGCATTCGCAAAGCACTTTTATCTTCAAGCCTCTGTGTGCAGCCCTGCGGTTGAAATCATCAACGCCTGAGTATATGTCCAGCTCGTTTTTGTCAAGGCTCATCAGGCTCGCCGCTTTTATTCCAAGAAGCGACGGCGCAGAGTTGACAGCGAGCTTTTGTTCAAAGCAGGCGCATCTGTTGCAGACCGTATCGTATCACCTCGCAGTTGATATTTGTCTTTCGGCGAACTCTATGCGCCCGGGCAGACCGCAACGTCTGCCCGATGCATAAAGCATAATGCAAAAAGACTGTTCAAGCGTAGGTTAGTCACGACTAACCACAAGTAAAATTATACACGCTTTTGACCGTTTTGTAAAGCCTCAAGCGTGAACACAACGTAAACAATGTTGCGATTTTTTTGTCCGTGCTAACAGATGTGGATTTTTCTGCGATACTGGTATTTATTTCGGCACGATACTGCTGTGCGAGCCATACCGACAAAATGCAAATGACGGGAGACCACGCATCTGTGTAGTCTCCCGTAATTGTATTATGTATTATCCTCCTGCTTTTTCAGGCTTTCCAGCTCGTCGAGTATAGTCAGCCGTCTTTCGTGGAACATAAGCTCCTTATCGTAGCGGTAATATTCATCGCAGCCGTAAGCGGCAATGAACCTTGATGTGTTCGGGTTCACGGCTACCTCTGTCAGCACGATGATAAGCTCCTGACCTGTGCCGAAAGTATCATTGCAAAAGCGGAACAGATTGTCAAGATGTGCCTTGCAGTCTTTTGTTTTTGCAAGCAGGGCAGCGGTGTCCTCGGCATACTTTTGTTTTGCGCCGTCAAATCCGTCGGCAGCAGCTCTTGCATAGCATTCCAGCCTTTCCCTGCGGTAGATGTAGCTGTCATCGGCAGCCTTTGAAAGACTGTTCGCCGCCGTGAGCTTTCGTGCTCGCTGTCGAGAGCACTGATACACTCACGCAAAAGCGCAGCTGCATCGCCGCCGTTCTCGCAGGCGGTCTTGACCTGTGACATTTCCTTTTTTATAAGCATAAGGTCGCTGTCCTGCACCAGCAGTGACGCACATTCACTTCCTGCCGCTTCAAGCAGCAGACCGAGCAGAGCATATCTTTCATCAAATCCTGCGTTATGTGCACGCTCGGTGATAGCCTTGTCGGCAATGCCGCCGAGTATGTCTGTCACACGGTAGTCGCTTTCGTACTTGCGATAAAGCTCATAG
>CAMYUO010000059.1 GCA_947302065.1 uncultured Clostridia bacterium
ACTTTTCGGATTCGTTTGAAAAGACGTTTATCCGTGAGGACAGGTACAAGCTATTTATTGACGGCGTTCTGCTGACGCTGAAAGTCTCACTGCTGGCGGTCGTGATAGGCATTATCATCGGCTTTTTCATTGCACTTTGCAATCTTTCAAAGCATTTTCCGCTGAGACTGTTCGGCAAGGTCTATACCGACATCATCAGAGGCACTCCGTCTGTTACACAGCTCATGATAATCTACTTTGTTATTTTCGCATCGGTGGACATCGACAAGTGGATAATCGCCTCGATAGCGTTCGGAATAAACTCGGGTGCTTACGTTTCGGAGATAATACGAGCGGGTATCCTCTCGATAGACAAGGGACAGACTGAGGCGGGACGGTCGCTCGGACTAAACGGGCGGCAGACGATGATGCACATAATTCTTCCTCAGGCGCTCAAAAACATCTTCCCTGCTTTGTGCAACGAATTCATCGTGCTGATAAAGGAAACGGCTATCGTTGGATATGTTGGTCTTATGGACATTCAGAAAGCAAGTGACTTTATCAAGAGCGCAACGTTTGAAGCGGCAATGCCTTTGCTGGCAACAGCGGTCATCTACTTTGTGATAATAAAGATACTTACGATATGTCTCGGCTTGATAGAAAAGAAGCTGCGCAAATCGGAAGCCAGGTAACAGAAAGGCAGGCTGACGATTTATGATAACGATAAAAAATCTTAAAAAGACCTTTGGCGAGCTTGAGGTGCTCAAAGGCATCGACGAGCACATCGAAAAAGGCGAGGTCGTTGTGGTGATAGGTCCTTCGGGAAGCGGAAAGAGCACATTCCTGAGATGTCTCAATCTGCTGGAAACGCCGACTGAGGGCGAGATATTCATTGATGGTGAAAAGATAAACGACCCGAAGGTCGATGTAAACAGGATACGTCAGAAAATGGGCATGGTGTTTCAGCACTTCAATCTGTTCCCTCACCTGACGATACTTAAAAACGTAACGCTTGCACCTGTACTGCTGAAAAAAATGACCAAGGAGAAAGCAAAGGAAAAGGCGTTAGAGCTTCTGGCAACGGTAGGTCTTGCGGAAAAAGCAGACGCTTATCCTGCACAGCTTTCGGGCGGACAGAAACAGCGTGTTGCTATTGCAAGGGCACTTGCGATGGAGCCTGAGATAATGCTTTTCGACGAGCCGACATCGGCGCTCGACCCTGAAATGGTCGGCGAGGTGCTCGATGTTATGAAAGGTCTTGCAAACACCGGTATGACAATGGTCGTGGTAACTCACGAAATGGGCTTTGCAAGAGAGGTCGGCACAAGGCTTTTGTTTATGGATCAGGGCATCGTAATGGAAAGCGGCAAGCCTGCGGATATTTTTGAAAATCCGCAGAATGAGCGCACGCAGAAATTCCTCAGGAGTGTGCTCAAATAAGCAGGTTTATTCGGCAGGAAAACTGCCTTGGATAAAAAATCAGTTAAGGAGAAATGCGGTTATGAAGAAGATCAGAAAAGTACTTTGCACGATCACAGCGGCTGCTCTTATGGCAGTTACATTCACTGCGTGCAGCAATTCAAGCAGCTCGGGCGACGGCGAAAAGAAAGGCGAAATCAAGTTCGGTACGAACGCTGAGTTCCCTCCGTTCGAGTATGTTGTAGCAAAGGGAGTTATCGGTGAGTTTGACGGTATCGACATGGCTATCGCAAAGCAGATAGCTGACGACAACGACAAGGAAGCAAAAATCGAGAACATGGAGTTCGATTCTCTGCTCGTTGCTCTTGACAACGGAAAGATCGACGCTGCTATCGCCGGAATGACGGTAACAGACGAGAGAAAAGAAAAGGTAGATTTCTCGGATACATATTACAATGCTAAGCAGGTAATGATCGTAAAGGAAGATTCGGACATTGCCAAGGCAAGCGATATGAAGGACAAGAAGATCGTTGTTATCCAGGGTTACACAGGTGAGACCTGCGTTAAGGAGCTCGGTTACAGCTATCAGTCATTCAAGAAGGGCACTGAGGCTATCCTTGAGATTGTAAACGGCAAGTGCGATGTTGTGGTTATCGACTCGGCAACTGCTGACAAGTACGTTAAGGACAACAAGGGTCTGAAGATCGTTGAGGACAACGACCAGTTCGCAAATGAGGAGTATGCTATTGCTGTTAAGAAAGGCAACAAGGAGCTGCTCGATCAGATCAACAAGACACTCAAGAAGATGAAGGACGATGGAAAGATCGCAGAGCTTGCGACCAAGTATCTCGATGCTGAAGACAAGTAAGACAATTACAAAGGACCGGCTGAAAAGTCGGTTCTTTTTTTATGCGGCAGGGACTTGAATTGCGCTGTGATATGTAGTATTATATATAAAAAAGAAAGGGCGATGACAGTGGAACTTATCAGGGCGGACATAGATGATGCGCAGGAGCTCTGGCAGATGCAGAAAGAGGCATTTGCGCAGCTTTTAGAGAGATACCGTGACTATGACACTAACCCTGCGAACGAGCCTTTGGAGCGCACTGTTCAGCGTTTGAACGACGGCAGCAGTTTTTACTTTATCGTCAACGGCGGTGAAAAGGTCGGTGCGATAAGGATCGTGACGGGCGGTGAGAGAAACCGCATCTCGCCTGTTTTCATTATGCCGCAGCACAGAGGCAAGGGATTGGCGCAGGCGGCGATAGCGCTTGCAGAGCAGCTGCACGGCAGCCGTGGCTGGGAGCTGAGCACGATAGCACAGGAGGCAGGCAACTGTCATCTTTACGAAAAGCTGGGTTACAGGCGCACCGGACAGGTACAGGCGATAAACGAACGTATGGACCTGGTGTTTTATGAAAAGGACTGAGACAGGAGGTAGTAAAAATGCCATTTAAGATAGTAACGGGTGACATAACAAAGATAGCAGCTGACGCTATCGTGAACGCTGCGAACACGTCGCTGCTTGGCGGCGGCGGAGTTGACGGTGCGATACACCGTGCGGCAGGCAGAGGACTGCTGGAAGAATGCAGGACTCTCGGCGGCTGCAGGACAGGCGAGGCAAAGATCACAAAGGGATACGATCTGCCGAGCAGGCACGTTATTCACACGGTCGGACCGATATGGCAGGGCGGAGACAATGGTGAGCGTGAGCTGCTTTACTCGTGTTACAAAAACAGCTTAGAGCTTGCGAAAGAAAACGGCTGTGAGAGCATAGCGTTCCCTATGATATCGGCTGGCGTTTACGGATACCCGAAGGACAAGGCTTTGCAAGTGGCTGTGGGTGCTATCGAGGACTTTCTTGCGGACAACGACATGGACGTTTCGCTCGTTATCTTCGGCAGGAACGATTTCAGGGCGGACATAGAGCTGATAGATGACATTTCAAGATTCATCAGTGACAGAGAGCCTAAGCCGCACAAGGAAAAGCGCAGGCTTTTCGGTGCAGGAGCAAAGCTTGCTGAAAAATGCGGAGCAGCTTCTGCGGCAAAGGCAAAAGTATATGAAGAATGTGACATGTGCGAAGAGTCTGCGGTGATGGAAGATCCTGCACCTGTGATGCTCGGTGCTGCGTGTGCACCTGCCGGTGCTGCGCCTGCACAGAGCCTTGACGAATTTCTGCGCAGCCGAGACGAGTCGTTCTCGCAGTCGCTTCTTCGGCTCATCGACGAGAGCGGAATGACAGATGTTCAGACTTACCGCAAGGCGAACATCGACCGCAAGCTGTTTTCTAAAATTCGCAGTGATGTGAACTACAAGCCGAAAAAGCAGACGGCGCTTGCGTTTGCGCTGGCGCTGGAGCTGGACTTAGAGCAGACGGAGAGCCTGCTCGCAAAGGCAGGTTACAGCTTATCCGACAGCCTCAAAGGTGACCTGATAATCAAGTATTTTATCATCAAAGGACAATACGATATTTTCGTTATCAATCAGGCGCTGTTCGCTTTCGATCAGGCTTTGATAGGGTGTTGAACTGTTGGGGAGGACCCTTTTGAAAAAGGGTCGCTCCCCAAACCCCACCCCTAAAACTTTTATTGCTTTTTCGGCATTAGGTGGACAAGCCACCTAACACCGAAAAAGTAGTGAGAGTTCAGAGTAAGATTTGAAGAAAGACTCTTTCAAGAGAATTCTCACCAGCAAGTCAGCGCCCGTATTGATCTTTTTTATTTTGTCGCTTGGGAAGCGACCATTTTTCTTTTGCGCTGTGGTATATTATAGTTGCAGACAAAACACAACACCAAAACTTGCAAAGGAGAATGACTTATGAAAAAGACAAATACTGAAAAGACTGCAAACAACATCACAGAGCTGGTATTCATACTTGACCGCAGCGGTTCGATGGCGCCTTTGAGAGATGACACTATCGGCGGTTTCAACACGATGATCGAGCAGCAGAAAGAGTCGGGCGCAGAGGTGCTCGTTTCGACGGTAATGTTCAGCGACAATTCCGAGGTCGTTCACGACAGGGTAAGTATCGCCGACATCAAGCCTCTGACGAGAGATGACTACTCCCCTGTTGGCTGCACGGCGCTGCTTGACGCTGTGGGAAGCGCTGTAAAGCACATTGCGAACATTCACAAATACGCACGCAAGGAAGATGTGCCGAACAAGACGATGTTTGTCATCACGACTGACGGAATGGAGAACGCAAGCTGCAAATACTCACAGAAAGATGTCAAGAAGCTTATTGAAAAGCAGAAAGAGGGCTCGGGCTGGGAGTTCCTGTTCATCGGTGCGAACATCGACTCGGTGGAGACGGCAGGGTCTATCGGCATCGACGCACGCAGGGCTGTGAACTACACGGCTGACGCAGGCGGAACGAAGAAGCTTTTCAAGGGCATGGGACGAGCTGTTGCAGAGGCGTGCGCTTGCGGCTGCTGTGAGGAGATAAGCGATGAATGGCGCAAGGAGATAGAGTAACAAAGCAGAAGTGAGATGTTAGAGGTGAGATGTCAGAAGTTGGGTCAATACTGTTGCTTGGTCGACCTGTTTCTGACCTCTTGCTTCTGTAAAGCGAAGCGCTCTGGCATCTGAAAGCGGAAAGCCCCCAAAAAAGCAAGCGATAAGAATTAAAGAGGTAAGGCGTCGAAGTATGGAGCAAAGCTCTTACTTCTTACATCTTACCTCTTATCTCTTATTCATATCGGGATTATTGCTTGTGCGGTGAAGGTCGGTGCGCCGTCTTTAAGCTCACTTGACAGTTTCAGCTCGCCGCCGTATTTTTCAACGCAGCGTGAGATGTTCCTTATGCCGAATCCGTGGTTGAGTTTATCGGATTTGGTGGTCAGCGGTCTGCCGCCCGACATCTCAACGACTCTGGCAGACGAGTTCTCACATATCATAAACAGGAAATGCTCGCTGCGGCGGAATGTCAAGGAAATAAATCTATCTGCGACATCGACGAGGTCGCACGCCTCGAGCGCATTGTCGAGCAGATTGGAAACGAGCGTACAGCTGTCGACGGCGGAAATATCAAGTCCGCTGATAGTGCCCTCCCATTCAAAATGCACGCCTGCTTTTTTGGCGATGGCGGCTTTTTCGTTGACGATAGCGTCGATGATGCCGCTGCCTGTATGGATGAGCCGTGTGGCGTCCTTGACAGCATCGGATATTTCACCGACGTAGTTTTCAAGCTCGTCGTATTTGCGCTGTGCGGCAAGCTCACGGATACAGATGAGGTGATTTTTCATATCGTGGCGGATACGTCTTATCTCGGTATCCGAGGTCTGTTTCATCTCGTAGTAATCCTTCTGGGAGTTGAGATAGCTTTCGTTCATACTGCTCAGGGTGCTGAAATATCGGCTCTCGGTGAGCTTGACGGTCATAACGACGGCGATGCAAATAAATGCGAGCGAGAGCATTGAAAACAACAATGCGTTGCGTAAATCGGTGCCCGAAAGGGCGGAGACGGTATCGCCGAATGCGATGACATAGAGATGGACTGTAAAGAATGACAGAAGCCCGATGAACAGCGTATTCCAGACGGTCATCGGCTCTGTCATTGCGCTTTTGCCTATCTTGCCGAACAGCACGGCGAGCAGCAGCGTTGAGAACTCGCCAATGACAGATGACAGATAAAACAGCGTTTCCGAGTGGAGATTTTTCGCCGCATAGACAATTGCAAGATTTATCGGCGTGCGCACGAGCAGGTTGGTATAGTTGATGAAAACGCAGGCTGACAGAGCGGCGACGAGGCTTTTGAAAGAGCGGTCGGTGGTGAGCAGCCAAACGATCGGAAGATATATGACTACACACATATCTAAAACGATGCTGGTGGATATGAACGAATAGCCGAGCATTATCGCTCCGCCTGCGGCACTTGCGGGCAGGCTGCTTCGCATCTTCCAGCGAAAGACACGGCGCATGAAAAAGCAGGCGCTGAACACGCCGACAAAGCCCATGATGAAAAACAGCAGATGCATGAGTATATCCATTTATGCTCTCCTATCTTGCGCTGTTGCGGACAAATTCGAACATTCTGTCCTTGAACTGCGCAGCGCAGCCCTTGCTTATCGGGACAGTGACATCGCCTGCAAGCAGTATCTCCTTGGCGGTGTACTTTTTGACGTGGCGCACATTGACGATGATGCAGCGGTGGACTTTTACAAAATCTGACGAGGCTTTTTCGAGCGTTTCGAGCGCCTCTGTGAGTTTCATTCTGGCGCAGAGCGTTTCGCCGTCTGCGAGGTTGAAATTTACGCTGTTGTTATCAGCCTCGGCATAGATTATCTTATCGGGAGCAACAACGAACTCCTCGCCTTTTTGCTTTATGACGACATTCGTGACGGCTTTCATCTCACGCTTTATCGCATCGAGCGCCTGCACGAGCTTATTATCCGAGCAGTCCTTTGGCAGAAAGCGCAGGGCATCGACCTCGTAGCCTTCCATTGCAAGCTCGGTATGGCTGGTGAGAAAGACTATCGAAAGCTCGCCGCCGAGCTCACGCAGCTTTCGTGCGGCGTCAAGGCCGTTGAGACCGGGCATTTCGATATCGAGAAAAACGGCGTCGAAATGTCTGCCCGAGGACATCTCACGGACAAGCTCGCTGCCGCTGAGGAAAACGCTTATCAGCAGTTCGCCCGAGCCGAGCGTTTCAAGCCTTTTTGACAGGCTCTGGGCAAATATCTTTTCGTCGTCGCAGACGGCTATTCTCATATATAACACCTTCTCAAATATAGACATAAACAGTTATTCAGTGCACTCCTTCGGGTGCAGACTGCATATAACATTCCATCAAGCCAAAAAGACCAAAGTTTTTGCTTTGGTCTTTATTATATCACACTTAAACGACATCTTCAAGTCTGTGGTCGATAAGTTTTACTATGCGGTTTCCGTAGGCGGCGCACTCGTCGGAGTGGGTCACCTGCAAAATGGTGATGCCCTTTTCTTCGTTGAGGCGTTTGAACAGCTTCATTATCTCCTCGCCCGATGCTCTGTCGAGGTTACCTGTTGCCTCGTCGGCAAGCAGTATCTGCGGCTCGGTGAGCACTGCTCTTGCTATCGAACAGCGCTGCTGCTGACCGCCTGACAGCTGCGACGGGTAGTTTTTTCGCTTGCTTGTCAGACCTGTCAGTTCGAGCAGCGATTCAAGGCGGTCGAGATAATCCTTTGTTTTTCTGCCCGAAAGCTCTATCGGCAGAAGGATATTTTCCTCGACGGTGAGATTTGCAACGAGATTATAAAACTGGAACACATAGCTCATGCGGAAGGAGCGCAGCTCGGAGAGCTGTTTGTCGTCCATGCCTGTGATGCTCTGACCGCTGACACGGATATCGCCTGTGAAATCACGGTCAAGTCCGCCGATGAGATAAAGCAGGGTGGATTTTCCGCTGCCCGATGCGCCTGTGAGCGACACAAAGCTGCCTTTTTGAGGTCTGCGCCGTCAAAGATTAGGGCTTCGTTTTCGCCCGAGCCAAAATGCTTTTTGAGATTCTTTATTTCTATAACGTTATTCATAAGTATTCCTCCGTTATTCATATTTCAGCTCTGCGGCTGTGTTCATTCTGCGAAGTGAAAGTATCGGCTTGACAGCTGCGACGAGCAGCACGGCGATAAATGCGATGACAAACAGCGCTATCGCAGCGGCGTTGTATTTGATAATGATGCTCAGGCCTGTATTCTCAAGGGTCGTGTCGATCATCGTTGTGAGGAACAGACCGAGGAACACGGCGAGGACCGCGGCCGTCAGCAGGAAGGCCCCGGCGGCGTA
>CAMYUO010000060.1 GCA_947302065.1 uncultured Clostridia bacterium
AAAGGGTGAATTCCAAAACAGTCCGGTGGACTGTTTTGGAAGAGGGAAAGCCCTGTAAGAGAGGGCTTTCCCTTACCCTGTGGTAACGTCGGCTGCTTCAAGACGACCGCAGAAGGTCGTCTTGACCCACCAAGTAAAGTTTATGTTTTGGGAAAACTCAAACCATAGGTACCAACCACGAAAGGAGGATACATCGTTGTGATAGAAGTAAAGAATATCACCAAGCGCTACGGCGCTCATACTGCACTCAGCGATGTGTCCTTCAGCGTCAACGAGGGCGAGATACTCGGCTTCCTCGGACCCAACGGCGCAGGCAAATCCACCGCTATGAACATCATAACAGGCTATATCTCTGCGACCTCGGGCAAGGTTCTCGTCGACGGCAAAGATATCCTCGAATCACCTGCGGCTGCAAAGAAAAATATGGGCTACCTGCCCGAGATACCGCCTCTTTATGAGGATATGACGGTCAGGGAATACCTGTATTTCATCTATGACCTCAAAAAATGCAAGCTGCCCAAGCTCTCGCACATGAAAGATATCCGCTCGCTCGTCGGGCTGGAAGAGGTCTGGAACAGGCTTATCAAAAACCTGTCCAAAGGCTACCGCCAGCGTGTCGGCTTAGCGCAGGCACTCATCGGCGACCCGAAAATACTTATCCTCGACGAGCCTACTGTCGGTCTTGACCCGAAGCAGATAGTTGAGATAAGAACGCTCATCAGAAAGCTCGGCAAGCGCCATACGGTCATTCTTTCCTCGCATATTCTTTCCGAGGTGCAGGCGGTGTGCGACAGGATAGTCGTTATCAACAGAGGAAAAGTCATCGCAGACGATACCGAGGAAAAAATCCTCGCAGGCTTTGATAAGCAAAGTGTCCTGCACGTCACAGCGCAGGGCGAAAAGGAAACTATACTTTCTTCGCTTGAAAGCATAAAAGGCGTTGAAAACGTCTCCTGCAAAAAGACAAAAGGCGGCAGCTGCGAGATAGAGATAAAGACAAAGCAGGGCAGCGATGTGCGCAAAGACGTCTTTGACAGCGCCGTCAGCGGCGGCTGGACGATACTTGAGATGCGCTCTTCCAAGCCGAGCCTTGAAGAAATATTTATCAGACTCACCGAGCAAAGCACCGACAGCGACGGCGAAAGCAAAGGGGAGGTGAGCTGATGACAGCGGTTTTCAAGCGTGAATTGAAAAGCTATTTCGTCACCCCGATAGGCTATGTCTTTCTTGCAGCGTTCTACGCATACGCAGGACTGATGTTCTACGTCACGGGCATAAGCGAGGGCAAGGTCAGAATGGATCTGCTGTTCAGCTCGCTGATAATCGTGCTCGTGGCTATCGTACCGATACTTACGATGCGCACAATGGCGGAGGAGCGGCGCTCAAAGACCGACCAGTGCCTGCTGACATCTCCTGTCAGCATAGGCGGCATCGTCGCAGGAAAGTTCTTTGCGGCGTTCACCGTTTACCTCGCAGCAATAAGCATCACGCTGGTAATGGCTCTTGTCAGCTGCATCTATGCAGCGCCCGACTGGAGCGTTGTGTTCGGCAATATAATAGGACTTGCGCTGGTGGGCGCAGCGTTCATCGCCATTGGCGTGTTCTGCTCTGCCTGCACCGAGAGCCAGCCTGTCGCAGCCGTTCTCAGCTTCGGCGTGCTGCTGTGCGTGACGTTCATCTCGTCCGTCGCATCACAGCTGCCTTTCAAATGGCTCACATCTGCCGCAGACAAAATATCCTTTGCTGAAAGATATTACTCTTTCACTTACGGACTTTTCGATATTTCAAACGTTGTGTTTTTCATAAGCGCTGTTGCCGTGTTCCTGATACTTACCGTCAGAACAGTCGAAAAGCGCCGCTGGAACTAAGGGGGTGGGCGTTTGAAAAAGGAAACTGAAAAAAAGACCCCCGGGAAAAAGACTTCCGGCAAGCATAAGGGTCTTGGCAGAAAGCTCGGTCACTCGGCTCTGTCAATGACGCTGACCATCGTCATCATCGCCGCAGTCGTGCTGGCAAACGTCGTTGTCACGATGTTCTTTGACCGCTATCCTCTGACCGTCGATATGACGGGAGATAACAGATATACTATCTCAGAGCAGTCGCTCGAGTATATAAAAAAGATAGACACAGATGTCAAGGTCACCGTCTTTGCAAGCGAAAAGACCTTTGAGAATTTCAACTATCCGTATAACAAACAGGCATCGGAGCTTTTGAAAAACTATTGCCGTGAGAATCACAGGATATCATACCGCTTTGTCGATATGGACTCAAATCCCGATATCGTGCGCTCTTACACCGATGTAAAGGATATGGACATAGTCTTTGAGACAGAGACCGAGATCGACGGCAAAAAGCTCAGCCGCACAAGAAAGATAGGCGTCTCAGACCTTGTCAATTTCAACGAGCAGCTCGTTGAAGGGCTTTCAAACTCGGGCTTTACTATCGAGTCGTATGCAAGAAAGAACCTCGACGGCTCACAGGCAACGTTCATTCAGTATTTTGCAAATTACATCTCATCGTCGAATGCGGAGTCTGCGTTCACCTCGGCGCTCATGACCGTCACAGACCCTAAACCCGTCTATGTGACCTTCCTCACAGGGCGCAGCGAGCTGGGCGACCTTGCGTATATGAAAACTCTGCTCGAGGCAAACGGCTATAACGTAAGCTCGGTCGATATCACAAAAGACGATATCCCCGAAAATACCGACATCGCCGTTATCGGCGCTCCGCAGACCGACTATATGCAGCCCGACATCGACAAGCTCGAAAAGTATATGGACAACGGCGGAAGGAAAGGCAAACAGATAGTCTGCTTTTCACACGCCGCACAGGGCGAGACACCGCTGCTTGATAAGCTGCTTGCGAAGTACGGCCTTAAAGTCGGCGAGGGCATCGTCTGCGAAAACAGAGAGGACAGGTACTACAACCAGCCTTACTATACGCTTTCCACCGACATCGCAGAATATCTGCTGTCGGGTATGGATATAACATCACCGTCACTGCTCATCGCACAGTCAAGACCTGTCGAGACTGTCGAAACGGGTGATTCATCGCTTGATATCTACAAGCTCTTCACAAGCTCCGACAGCGGCTTTACCGCCGAAACACAGGCGCTTGTCAGCGGCGAGACAAAGGTGCTCAAAAACGAAAAGCAGTGCTATGCAGCGCTGAGCATCGACCAGTCAACAGGCTCGGGCATCGCACTTTTCGGCACATCTTCCATCGCCGAGGATCAGTTCATGGCGTACGGACAGTATGCAAACAAAGACATGATGCTCACGCTTTTCAGCAAGATGTCAGGCAAATCGCCCGAGATAAAGATAGAGCCTAAGGTCATCGCAGCCAAAGGCTACGAGATAACCGAGGCGCAGAAAAAAACGCTCAAATGGATATTTGTGCTGTGCGTGCCGCTTGCCGTGGCAGTTGTCGGCATATTTATCACAGTCAGAAGAAAACGCAGATAAGCGTTTAAAGGGACAAACCAATGAAAAAGAAGATATGGGGGATAATTGCGGGACTGCTTTGCTGTGCGTGCCTTGTCGGTGCGATAGTCTTTTTAAGCAAAGAGCCTGACAGCGAGCAGGTCGAAACGAGCGAGCCCGAGGGCAGCTCATCGCAGTCTTTCCACTCAAACAATATGCTCGCATCACGGCAGGATATAACGTCTGTTAAGATAACGAGCGCCGACGGCAGCTTTACCGTTGTCGCAGGGCAAAGCGGCGCACAGCCGCACATCAAAGAGCTTGAAGGCGTAAAGCAGGATCACCAGCTTGAAAATGCCCTGTTTGCACTCTGCGGCAGCGTCAAAGGGCAGAAGCTCGTCGAGCAGGACGCAAAGGATCTGAAAAAATACGGCCTTGATAAGCCTTCGGGCGAGGCAGAGATAACCTACTCCGACGGCTCAAAGGCGGATATCGTGGTCGGTGACATCGCACCGTCGGACGAGCGTCAGGTCTATGCCGCTGTCAAAGGGCAGAGCAGCGTGTGGCTCGTCGAGAACAGCGCATCTGTCTATTTCACAGGCAAGGTCAGAGACTACGTTTCAAAGGTCGTTTCACCGATGACCGAGAAAACCACCTCACAGACCGCCGATATGACTATAACAAGGCAGGACGGGCAGAATATCACCCTCAAAAGAAACGGCGACGTCTGGACAATGACCTCACCCATCACCGCAGCGCTCGACAGCGAAAGGTCTGCGGGCACGGTCGGCGGACTCTACGGTCTCAACGCCGAGTATTGCGAGGCAGTTCACCCCGATGATGCCGCAAAGGCAAAATGCGGTCTCGATAAGCCCAAAGCCGAGGTCACGCTCAAAGAGGGCAGCTTTGACCTGAAGCTGAAAATAGGCAGCGCAGTCGTCCGCAGTGACGAGAGCGAAAAGGAAAGATATTATTGTTACCTCGACGGCGGTGCAGATACCGACTGCATCTACGTCATCGCAAAGGAGTATCTGCCGTGGCTGGATATCAACGCTGCGGGTCTTATCTCCGAGATAATTTTCCCGAACTATCTTGTCAATCTCAAAAAGATAGAGATAACCGCCGGCGGCAATAAGACCGAGTACCTCATCACCAATGAGGGCGGCGACAATACAAAGATAAACGAGGACGTTTCAAAGATGCGCACGGCATCTGTCACAAGCGGCGGCAAAGAGCTTGACCTTGTGCAGTTCCGTGAGTTCTACGCTTTCCTGATGAAATGCCCGACAGAAAAAATATTTACCGATAATGTAAGCGGCGATGCAAGCGTTGTTATCGTTTATACCAAAAACGACGGCTCGCAGGATAAGCTCGAGCTTGTAAAGACAGACGGCGGCTACGGCACAAGGGTAAACGGGCAGATGTGCTACCTTGCGAACAGCAGCTGGGTCGAAACGCTCATCGTTGATATAGATGCTCTTGCGCAGGGCAGAAAGCTCACAGTGCAGAGCTGACAAACAAAGACACAAAATTCAATTCAAGCGGTGTACTATAAAAGGTACCGCAATACTAAGGAGGAACTATCATGGCAAAGGCAAAAAGCAACTTTTTCACCTACAAGGGACTTCCGCTCGTAAGAAAGGGCAACCAGCTGTACTTTGGAAATATGTATGACGAGTTCGTCGTGCAGATGGAAGTCCAGAGCACCAAAAAGGTCGGCGACCTCGACGTTGCCGATAAGGTCATCATCAGAAAGATGTCCACCGATATGACTATCAATCCGCTCGAAGCTATCGTTAAGACCGCAAAGAAAGACAGCCTCTACGAAGCACTCGATATCGCTTGCGCTTGGCTGCGTGTCTGAACAGCTGGGGGAAACCCTTTTGGAGAAGGGTTATCCCCCAGACCCCCTTCCTAAACCTTTTAATGATTTTTCTGTATCAGAGAGATAAACCCTCTGATACAGAAAAATGTTAGAGAGTTCAGAAAAGAGAGTTTGAGAAAAAACACTCCCAAGAGAATATCCCACAGTTGTTCAGCAGGCAACAAATGCAAAATCGCAAAAAATATCGAAAAAATCGCAAAAAAGTCTTGACAAAGCAGTTTAAATGAGGTATAATGTTTTTACCTCTTATTGAGGTCTATTTTTTTGCGCCCGTTTTTTGATGGCGGGAAAGCAGAATTCATAAGTTACCTCGGGCTTTAAAAAGCCGTAAATGAGGGAGGCAGACTGTGCTCCGATAGTTCTTGCGGAGTGCAAATTTCGTCAGGAGGTGCCGAAATGAGAGTAAAGATCACACTTGCATGCACAGAATGTAAGCAGAGAAATTACAACACAAAAAAGAACAAGAAGAATGACCCTGACAGACTTGAAATGAACAAGTATTGCAAGTTCTGCAAGAAGCACACTCTTCACAAAGAGACTAAGTAATAGTCAGAAAGGAGCTATGAATAATGGCTAAGAATGATGTTACTAAGTCTTCAAAGGACAAGGCAAAAAAAGCAGTGACACCGATCAAGAAGAAAGGTGGGCTCAGACGCTGGTTCAAAGAGCTTAAAAGCGAAATGAAAAAAGTCGTTTGGCCAACAAGGAAAAAGGTCATCAACAACACAGGTATTGTTCTGGGCGTTATGACGTTCATGGGAATATTCCTGGGTGCGGTGGATCTTGGTCTTACCAAGCTTCTTGAAAATGTCATACTGAAAATAGGAAGCTGACAGTCCTTGTAGGTTTTAAGACAACTTCGAGATATGGAGGTCAAAAGCATGTCAGAAGAAGCAAAATGGTATGTGGTGCACACCTATTCCGGATACGAGAATAAGGTGGCGGAGAATATTGAGAAGGTTGTTGAAAACCGTAAGCTTCACGATCTTATCCCCGAGGTCAAGATCCCTACGGAGATCGTTACCGAGGTAAAGGACAGTAAGACCGTTGAGGTGGAGAAAAAGCTGTTCCCAAGCTATGTGCTGGTGAAAATGGTGCTGACAGACGACTCTTGGTACATTGTGAGAAACACAAGGGGAGTTACCGGATTTGTCGGTCCTGCAAGCAAGCCTGTTCCTCTTTCTGAAAGAGAGGTAAAGGCGTTGGGCGTAGAGACCAAGAGGAGCGAAAACATCACAGTTAGCTTTAAAGTTGGCGACAATGTTGAAGTTACAGGCGGATCCTTTGAAGGATTTGTGGGCAAGGTCGAAAAGATCGATCTTGATGCACAGACCGCAGATGTTCTTGTATCAATGTTCGGCAGAGAGACATCAGTTACCCTTCCGCTTACACAGGTAAAGCCTGAGGCGTAAGGAAGAGGGAAAATCATTCGTAACGGAAGCAATATTATTGAATATAAAAAGGCTTCCAAAAACGTGGGAGAGCTGAAAAGGTCAGCTCGCCTTACCACTTAATTATGGAGGTGCAAATAATGGCACAGAAGGTAGTAGGCTATATCAAGCTGCAGATCCCGGCAGGAAAGGCAACTCCTGCACCACCGGTTGGTCCGGCACTCGGTCAGCACGGTGTAAACATTATGGCATTCACAAAGGATTTCAACGAGAGAACTAAGAACGATGCAGGTCTTATCATCCCTGTTGTTATCACTGTTTATGCTGACAGATCATTTACATTCATCACCAAGACTCCACCGGCAGCCGTTCTTATCAAGAAAGCTTGCAAGATCGAGCACGCATCAGGTGAGCCTAACAAGAAGAAGGTAGCTAAGATCACTAAGGAGCAGATCCAGAAGATCGCAGAGCAGAAGATGCCCGACCTGAACGCAGCAAGCCTTGAGAGTGCAATGAGCATGATCGCCGGCACATGTCGTTCTATGGGCGTCGTAGTTGAAGATTGATCGATCGCTGCGTAATTCAAACACGCAGAGGTGGGAGGATTTTTCCGTATTACCACTTACAAGGAGGAAATATTAATGAAACATGGCAAGAAGTATGTTGAAAGCTCAAAGGCAATCGACAGAACTAAGGCATATGAAGCTCCTGAGGCTCTTGAACTCGCAGCTAAGGGCGCAAAGGCAAAGTTCGATGAGACTATCGAGCTGCACGTTCGTCTCGGCGTTGACTCCAGACACGCTGACCAGCAGGTAAGAGGCGCTGTTGTACTTCCTAACGGAACAGGTAAGACTGTAAGAGTCTGCGTATTCTGCAAGGAAGACAAGTATGACGCTGCTAAGGAAGCTGGCGCTGACTATGTTGGCGGAATGGATCTTGTTGACAAGATCATGAAGGAAAACTGGATGGAATTCGATGTAGTTGTAGCATCACCTGACATGATGGGCGTTGTGGGCCGTCTGGGTAAGGTTCTCGGTCCTCGTGGACTTATGCCGAACCCAAAGGCAGGTACAGTTACACCTGACGTAGCTAAGGCTGTTACAGAGGCTAAGGCTGGTAAGATCGAGTACCGTCTTGACAAGACAAATATCATTCACTGCCCTATCGGCAAGGCATCTTTCGGCGTAGAGAAGCTCAATGAGAACTTTGAGACACTCATCGGCGCTATCGTAAAGGCAAAGCCATCTGCTGCAAAGGGTCAGTATCTCAAGAGCGTTGTAGTTGCATCTACAATGGGTCCTGGAATCAAGATCAGCACTGCTAAGTACGGCAACTGATTTTGACATAGTTTGATATGGAATTATGAAGGAAAGAAAAGAGTCGCGTGTTGGGCACGGCTCTTTCTATTTTACACCCGTTGGACAATTGGGGGAAAC
>CAMYUO010000061.1 GCA_947302065.1 uncultured Clostridia bacterium
AGTCAATTTAAGCCATATGGGTCTTGTGCCCATATGGCTTAAATTCATTAAGAGGTTTAGGAAAGGGGTCTGGGGAACAACCCTTCTCCAAAAGGGTTTGCCCCAGCGGTTCGCTACGGTTTTTCATCCGCCATAAACATCGGCATTATCCGCGATTTCATAAGGTCATCTGCCTCTATTCTCTCACCGTTTATGTATAGCTCGTCAACGACACGTTTGCCGCCGTGCTTTGAGAAATATATCTCGTATTTGTCGCCGTCTTTGGTCGTGCCGACATAGTAAACGCCCTTTGTGAATCTGAAATGCCACCAGCCCGACTCAAAATAGTTGTGCATCGCCTCGCCGTAATCCTCAGCAACAAGCTGCTTTGACGACGCAAGCTCAAAATCGTATGTCGAGTTTTTGTATATCAGTATCACGATGCCGCCGATAGTGAAATACAAAAAGATGATACCGGCGATTATCCACGCTATCTTGTTTACGATAGGGTGCAGCGAGCTTTTTTTCTCGTTTCCGCTGGTAGTCTCTATCTCCGTCGGACGAAGTCCCGCAGCCTGCGCCTCGAAATTGTTGTTCGCAAGGTTGCGTGCCTTAGCCATGCGGCGAGCCTTTTCGGCTTTGTGAGCTGTTTCCTTTGCGCTGCGCTCTCTTTCCTTTGAGAGCGTGCCGTTTGTTGCCGACATCATCGGCGAGAACTGCCTCTTTACATCGGTCAGCTGTTTGTTTTCGTACATTCCCTGGTTGATTGCGCTGAACTGGTTCTCACTTCTGGCAACTTGTCTGCGCTCTTTCGGAGCGACCTTGCCGCAGTTCGTACACAGTCTTTCGCCGTCAGCCAGCAATGCACCGCAGTTTTTGCATATTTGACTCATATAAAATGCCTTTCCGGCTTAAAACCTTAGATTTATTTTAAATACCTCATCACTGCAACGACCTTGCCGATTATCTGAACGTTCTTTGAGATTATCGGCTCCATGGTGTCGTTTTCGGGCTGCAGCCTGAAATGCCCTTTTTCTTTGTAAAAGCGCTTGACAGTTGCGTCCTGCTCATCGACCATGGCAACGACTATCTCGCCGTTGTCCGCAGTCTCGGCTTTCTCCACGATGACGATGTCGCCGTCGAGTATCGCCGCATTTATCATAGATTCACCCGATACTTTCAGCGCAAACAGCTCGTTCGGATAGCTCTTGGCGGGCTGGAAGCTTATGTAGTCGGTGATATCTTCGATAGCTGTGATAGGCTGACCTGCCGTGACCTTTCCGACCAGCGGTATCCGGGCAGCGCCCTTTCCTGCGAGCCTGATAGCACGGTTCTGGTTGTCGCCCTTTTCGATAAGACCCTTTTTGGTCAGCGAGGCAATATATCTGTGCGCCGTCGAGGTCGATCTGAAACCGAGCTGTGCACAGATCTCTCTGACAGTCGGCGGATAGCCCTCTTCGATGCTCCTTCGGATAAGGTCATAGACCTGTCTCTCGTTTTCGGTAAGGTTCATAATGCCTCCTTTTCGGGTATCATTCTTCCTTCAGCTTCTTTGCCAGCAGTTTTGCCAGCTTGTAGACATCGCCGCAGCCGAGCGTTATGACAAGGTCGCCCTCACCTGCGTGCTGTGCGATGTAGTCGACGCACTGCATAAAGTTATACTCTTTCTGCTGTGCAGTCTGCTTGTCGGCAAGCTCGTGGTCGGTGATAAAGTAAACAGAATCCTTTATCTTTTCGCCGAGCATCTCGGTATAGATGCCGTCGGTGTTCTTTTCACGGCTGCCCATTATGTCGGTAAGAACGGCAACATCGGCAATTTCAAGCGCCGACACGAAGTCGTCCATAAGTATCTTCGTTCTTGAATAGGTGAACGGCTGGAACACAGCCCACACCCTTTTGAAATCAAGTCCCTTTGCGGCTTTGAGGGTACACTCTATCTCCTTGGGGTGATGAGCGTAGTCATCAACGATAGTGATGCCCTTTACCTCGTCTATCTTCTGGAAGCGTCTTACCGCACCGAAGAAATTGTCAAGACCCTTGCGTATGCCTTCCCACGAAACGCCCTCGTATCTTGCGGCAGCTATCGCAGCCAGCGCATTGAGCACGTTGTGGTCACCGGGAACGTGTATAGCCAGCTTTCTTGCAGGCTCGTCCTTGTAGTATACCTCAAAGTCTGTCCGCAGACCCTTTTTGCCCGTGATAACGGCAGAGTAGTCATTTTTGCGGTCAAAACCGAATGTTATCTTTTCCTTGTCCACGCCGTCAACAGCCTTGTGCGAGTTCTCGTCGTCGCCGTTGAAAACGATGCACTTGGTGGTCTTGTTCGCAAATACATTAAAGCTCTTTATGATGTTCTCGATGTTCTTGAAATATTCAAGGTGATCGGCGTCAACGTTGAGTATCACCGCAACATCAGGGAAGAATTTCAGGAAATGATCCTGATATTCGCACGACTCGCAGACCATTATGCTGCTCGAACCGCTCCTGCCCGAGCCATTTATGCTTGGCAGCTTTCCGCCGATAACGCACGAAAGGTCAACGCCTTCGTCAAGAAATATCTGTGTGAGCATCGAAGATGTCGTGGTCTTGCCGTGTGTTCCGCAGACGCAGACAGCATCGTCATACCAGCCCGTGATAAGACCGAGAATGTCCGCTCTCTCGCAGACGTAAGCCCTGCCAGCCTTTTCAGCCTCTTTTGAAGCGATAAGTTCGGGGTTGTCAGCCATTATCGCAGCGGTGTAGATGATAAGCTCCGCACCCTCGATGTTTTCGGCACGCTGTCCGAGGAAGACCTCGATACCCATTTTGCGCACAGCGTCGAGCGTTTCGGTCTCGTTGTTGTCCGATCCGGTGATCTGATAGCCTTTGCTGTGGAAGATCTGCACGATCGGGTACATACCCGATCCGCCTATGCCGATGAAGTGCACACGCTTTATATTCTCAAGTATCTTGTCATTTATCATCAAAAAAGACTCCGTTTCCTGCGGCGAATATTTGTTCACAACTATTATAATACTTTTGCCGTGAAAAATAAAGATAGTTTTGAATAAATTTTTTAAATAAGAGCAAAAATTTTATGTCCTATTAACATTTTGAACAGACCCCTGCATTTCAGTCTGCACAGGCAGAAAGTTCATACGCCTTTGTGTTGACAAAAACTGCGAAAAGGTGTATAGTATTAATGTATTTGTATAAGAAAAAGCCGCCCATCAGGGCGCAGAAGGAGAAATAAACCATGCTTGACATCAAACTCGTTCGTACCAACCCAGAACTTGTAAAGGAAAACATCAAAAAGAAGTTTCAGGACGAAAAGCTCGTGCTCGTTGACGAGGTTCTCGACCTTGATGCAAAGTTCAGAGCCGCTAAGACCAAGTGCGACGAGCTTCGCAATAAGAGAAAGGTAATGTCCAAGGAGATAGGCGGTCTCATGGGCAAGGGTCTTAAGGACGAGGCTGAAAAGGTAAAGGCTGAGGTATCGGCTATCGGTGCAGAGCTTGAACAGCTGGAAAAGGACGAGACGACATATGAGGCTCAGATCCGTGAGAGAATGCTCGTTATCCCTAACATCATCGACGACAGCGTTCCGATCGGCAAGGACGACAGCGAGAATGTCGAGATCGAGCGTTTCGGCGAGCCTGTTGTTCCCGATTTTGAAGTTCCTTATCACGTTGATATAATGGAGAGCTTTGACGGCATCGACCTCGATTCCGCAAGAAGAACATCGGGCAACGGTTTCTATTATCTCAAAGGCGATATCGCAAGACTGCACTCTGCTATCCTTTCCTATGCAAGAGACTTTATGATCGACAGAGGCTTTACATACTATGTTCCGCCGTTCATGATCCGTTCCGATGTCGTTACGGGAGTTATGAGCTTTGCGGAAATGGAGAATATGATGTATAAGATCGAGGGCGAGGATCTGTATCTTATCGGTACCTCCGAGCACTCTATGATAGGCAAGTTCATTGACACCATCACTCCAGAGAGCGAGCTGCCTAAGACGCTCACCAGCTATTCACCGTGCTTCAGAAAAGAGGTAGGCGCACACGGCATCGAGGAGAGAGGCGTTTACAGGATCCACCAGTTTGAAAAGCAGGAAATGATCGTTGTCTGCAAGCCTGAGGAGTCTATGCAGTGGTATGACAAGCTGTGGCAGAACAGCGTCGATTTCTTCAGAAGCCTTGATATCCCGGTAAGAACTCTCGAGTGCTGCTCGGGCGACCTTGCCGATCTGAAGGTAAAGAGCTGTGACGTTGAGGCTTGGAGCCCACGTCAGCAGAAGTATTTCGAGGTAGGCTCGTGCTCTAACCTCGGCGACGCTCAGGCAAGAAGACTCGCTATCAGAGTCAAGGGCGCAGACGGACAGAAATATTTCGCACACACGCTCAACAACACCGTTGTTGCTCCGCCGAGAATGCTCATCGCATTCCTTGAGAACAACCTCAAGGCTGACGGCAGCGTTGCTATCCCTGAACCACTCAGAATGTATATGGGCGGCAAGGACAAGCTTTCCAAGTAAACAAAAAGATAACGGGTACTGCAATTTTGCAGTACCCGTTTTTTGCGTTAAACTATGATGTAATCCGTGCTGCTTACCGTCTCTTTTGACGTTGGCGGAGTCTGGCTGCTGCTCGGCTGGGTCGGCTTCGGTGTCGTTACAGTCGGCTTTGGAGTCGTTACCGGCGGCGCAGTCTGCGGCTTTGGTGTGGTCACAACAACAGGCGGTCTGACGGTAGGCGCAGCCGTTACCGGTGATGTCGGAGCTGCGGTCTGTGTTTCGCTCGAAACTGTCGTGCTCTCGCTCTCCGACTCTGTCTGCGATGTCGAAGATGTCGTCGTTTCCGAACTTGTCGTGGTCGATGTCGATGTTTTAGTTGTCGTCGTTGTGCGTGACGAGTCCTCTTTCGAGCTGTCCTGACTTGAATCTTCCTCGGACGATGAGTCTTCCTGCTGAGACGAGTCCTCACCTTTCACCGAGTGCAGCTGCAAAGGACCGCTGTAAGTGCTGTCACCGCCGCAGGCTGTCAGGCATGAACTCATTGCTGCCGCAGCGAGCAGAACTATAAATATCTTTTTAAATGTCATAGCTATGGCACTTCTTTCCTTCAGATAAGCTAAGTATATCATAGCTTTATCGAATAATCAAGCCTTTTTACGCACAAAAGCGGCGGAAATGTTTTCCGCCGCCGTATGATCTGAGAGCAACATATATCCTGTTCATATCTTTCTCTTTTTTATCAGCACCGCTGACAAAACAACAGATGCGACCGCTATTGCCGCCGTGACAGCTATCGCAGGCGCACATTCCGAGATGCTCACCTCGCCGCTGCAGAAACTTATGCCGCTTGCAAGGCTCGTCGGCAGGAACTTCTTAGCAGGCTTTGCCATCGAGATGAGATACGGTATCAGCACCGATGCGCCCGTGCCAAGCAAGACCTGCGTCGTTGTGCGTGCAAATGACGAGAACAGATACATCACGCAGATGACCATTACCGAGAAAAGCCACCACAGCGCCGTCGATGCGAACAGGTCGTTCACCGCCGAGTTGTCCCAGTAGTATCCCGTGTAGCCGTAGCAGATGCCGAAGCAGAGCCAGAAGCCTGCTGACCACACGCCGACCGCCGCCGTCAGCTTTGAAAGTATGAATGCCGGGCGTGAAAGTCCCTTTGTCAGAAGCGGTATCGCTGTGCCGCCCGAAAATTCCTTTGTTACGCTGCCTGCAAACACGATGACGAAAACTATCAGTATCGTCGACAGATTGCCGAAGAACTGCTCCCATGAGTTTGATGCCGTCACGGTGACATCACCGATGATTATTCCCTGTTCTTCAAGGCTTGCCATTTTGAGCAGCTGCGGCATCAGCTTTGCGGTCGCAGGGGAGAGTATCGCAAAGAATACGAACAGTATCCCGAACAGCAGCAGCCGTCCTCTGCGGTATAATTCAAAAACTTCCTTTTTCAGAAATGGGGTGAATCCGTTCATTTGCCGATCACCTCCATAAAGAGCTGTTCAAGGTCGGGCTCCTGATGTTCTATCTTTATCACAGGTATCTTTTTCTCGCTGATGATGCCGAGGATGCCGAACATCTTCTCCTGTGATGCGCCCTTGACCACAGCAAGACAGCCCTGGTGCTCGCCGCCGAGCACGCCTGCATATTTTGCAGCACTTTCCGTGTCTGCAAAAACTATCACAAGGTCGCTTCCCGAGCGTTTGGCTTTAAGTTCGCTCACCGTTCCCGAAAGAGCTATGCTGCCCTTTTCGAGAATAGCCATATCGTCGCATATCTTTTCAACATCGGACAGTATGTGCGTTGAAAAAATAACGCTCGTTTCGCCCTTTGCCGAATGGATAATATCGAGTATCTCTTTTCTGCCGACAGGGTCAAGCGCAGATGTCGGCTCGTCGCAGATGAGCAGTCTCGGCTTGTTGATAAGTGCCTGTGCGATGCCAAGGCGCTGGCGCATACCTCGGGAATAGCCCTTGATGCGATGCTTTTCGTCAGCAAGTCCGACAAGCTCTAAAAGTTCGGCAGAGCGTGACTTTATCTCGCTTTGCTTCATGCCTGTTATCTCACCGCAGAGTTTCAGATACTCCTTTGCGGTCATATATCCGTAGTATTCGGGCACATCGGGCAGATAGCCGATGAACCTGTTCGCAGCGCTTCCGCCGTAAGTAACTTTCTCGCCGCAGACGCTCACCTCGCCGCTGTCCGCTTTGAGCAGACCGAGGATAATTTTCATCGTGGTGGTCTTGCCTGCGCCGTTTCTGCCGATAAATCCGAACACGCTGCCTTCGTCGACCGTGAACGAAAGCCCGTCGAGCACCGTCTTTGAGCCGAAACTTTTGTGCAGGTCTTTAACCTCAAGTACAGCCATTTAGTCTTCCTCTTTCCCCAGCACAAAATAAAGTATCGGTCCTATCATGCTGACAAACAGCGTAACGATCACCCAGACGGCTCTGTTGCCTGTTTTGTATGTTTTGTGTTTGAAGATGCTCACCAGTGCGGCGATCATCAGTCCCAGCTGCAAAACAGCCAGCGGGATAATAAAAGGCAGGTATTCTTTCAGGTCTTCAAAGCTTGTTATCTCTGCTAAAATGTTCATAGTTGTTTCCCCCATTATTTTTTTTCTTACTGTTCTTCTGTTTCGTTCTTTTTGAGCACCTTTTTGCACCAGCCTTTTTCGTGGCAGTGCGGACATACCATTTTTCTTGTTCTGCCCATATGCTGTGACATATATGTCTGCTTGAGTGTTGGCACGAAAGTGTGCTTGCAGTGCGGACACTCATAGTAGCCTGCGGTCTGCTCTATCTTTATGCATACGTGCATCGACACCGCAAAGATAATAGCTCCGATAATGCACGGTACGATGCGCCACGCCATTGAAAGATCGGGTGCAAAGACACCGAACAGCAAAAGTGCAAGGAATGCGGCTGTTGAGATGATGCCGATAACCACTTCCATAGAGAGCATATTCCTGCTTGCCTGCTCCTCTTTCTCTTTGAGAGCGATAAGGTTTTTCTCTGCTTGTTCGTTATAGTTTGTCATATCGTTTAGTTTTTCCCCGCTGAGCAGTTCGTTGACGTTTATCCCAAGCTCACTGCAAAGGTCAAGCATTATCGACGCATCGGGTATGCTCTTGCCCGTCTCCCATTTGGAAACGGCTCTGTCGGTGATGCCGAACTTCTCTGCAAGCTGTGCCTGAGTAAGTCCTTTTTCTTTTCGGCATTGGCTTATGAATTTGCCGATCTTGACCATATCGATCATCGGGGAATGTCCTCCTTTCGTGTACTCAGCATAGCACACGCAAACTGAAATGTAAACAAACTGACGGTTGAAAACAACGTAAATACGCCACTCAACTGATAGATGAGTCAATAATAACAGGTTTTTCGTCGTGCTGTCAAGCCATAATGGCTTGAGGAAAGTTTGCCCGAACTTCTCATAGGGAACGCCCTCTCTTGCAGGGCGTTCCCTCTTTCAAAACAGTCCGCCGGACTGTTTTGAAATTCACCCTTTGCGGAGCGCCTAACGGCACAGGGCGTTTCGCCGTCTGCGGACGGCGACAAGGGCGCTGCCCTTGACCCGCCACCT
>CAMYUO010000062.1 GCA_947302065.1 uncultured Clostridia bacterium
CTCATACCCGTCCATTTCCGGCATCTGTATATCCATAAGCACTGCATCGTAATATCCCTCATCACTTGCGATGAACTTATCAACAACGGCTCTGCCGTTTCGGGTGACATCGACCTGCATCTCTCTCATCGCAAGCACCATCTGCATGATCTCAGCATTTATTTCAACGTCCTCTGCAAGCAGTATATGCCTGCCTGCAAGGTCAGCCTTTGGCTTGACGCCCTTTGCGGCATTCTTTTTCATCAGCGCATTTCTGAACTCGTCAATGATGTTGGCTGCAAACAGGGGCTTTGCGATAAAACTGTCCACGCCTGCCTCGATAGCCTCTTCAAGCACATCGTCCCACCTGTATGCGGTGATGATGATTATCGCCGATTCGTGACCGACTATCTTTCGTATCTCTCTTGTCGTTTCAACGCCGTCCATTCCCGGCATTTTCAGGTCAACAAGAATGAGATTGTACGGCATCGACCTTGCATGGCGCAGCTTGACTTTTTCAAGTGCTTCATTGCCCGAATAAGCTATCTCGCAGGATATGCCTATCTTTTCGAGCACCAGCTTTGCGTGTTCGCAGGCAACAGGGTCATCGTCAATGACAAGCACGCTCATTTCGTTCGGGTCAATGACAAAGTCGTCTTTGTCGTCCGAACGTTTTTCTGTTTCTAAAAGCGTTACCGCAACAACAAAAGTCGTTCCCTTGTTCTTGCCGCTTGTGACCTCGATACTGCCGTTCATCATCTCGACGATGTTCTTTGTGATAGCAAGACCAAGACCCGAACTTCCGTATCTGTTGGTCGCAGAACTGTCCTCACGACTGAATGAGTCAAAGATATGCGGCAGATACTCCTCGCTCATACCGATGCCCGTATCTGTTATCGTGAAACGCAGCGTCGTTTTTCTGTCAAACTGCGCTGTGCGCTCTATCGTCAGTGAGACAGAGCCGCCCTTATCAGTGAACTTGACAGCGTTTCCGAGAATGTTTATAAGCACCTGCTTGAGCTTCATATTATCGCCGATGTAATAATCATCGACTGCGCCTTTGATATGGCAGTTGTATGTAAGTCCCTTGTCGGCGCACTGGCTGGAGAACATCGTGTTTATCTGTTCAAGCAGCTTTGAGAACGAGAACTCCTCGTTTTTCAGCACAAGTCTTCCCGACTCTATCCTCGACATATCGAGTATGTCGTTTATCAAGCCGAGCAGATGATTTGCCGAAACGCCTATCTTTTCAAGATACTCTCTTGTCTGCGCCGAGATATCAGGGTCGCTCAGAGCGATATGGTCAAGACCGATTATCGCATTCATCGGCGTTCTTATCTCGTGGCTCATATTTGACAGGAAAGCTGTCTTTGCCTTGCTTGCTTCCTCGGCTGCGGTGAGCGCATCGCCGAGCGCCTGGCTCTGAGCCATCTGCTCACGCATCTCGCTGTCGATGTCTGCAAAGCCAACTCCGATAGCGTGAACGATGTGGTCTGTTCTGTCTTTTGCACGGCGCACGCCTGCTATCCTGAGCATCTCATAGCTTTCAACGCCATTTTTTATCATCAGATATCTGTAAGTGATGATAGTCTCGTTTTCAAGCCTTTTGCGGATATAGTCAGGCTCAATGAACTGCAAAAAGCCCTCACGGAAGCTCTCGGCTACCATATCATTGGCATATCGTGTGAACGCCTCACGGAACGAGAACTCGTCACCGACCTGCGGTCCTTCTTCTGCGCTTACCGACGAACGGTAGCAGATGCAGTTGTCGGTGTCAAGGTCCGCAAAGTAAACGCTGCGGTAATCCGATGCAAGTGCGGTTATCATAAAGTCCTGCTGTGTACGCTGTTTTTCCTGCGCCAGCAGCTTATCCTGAAGTTCAAGGCGGTGTTCAAGCTCTTCACGCTTGACACGGTTCTCGGCATCTGTCTTTTCCTTTTCGATGGCGAACATTGACGCCCTCTTGTTCTGATAATACAATATCATAAACACAAACAGGATAATGACTGCTATCAGACCCGTCAGTATGATGCTTCTGCCAAAGATACCGTCGGATACAGAGTCTATCTTTTCGCTGATGACATTTTCACGGATAAGGTATGTCAGCATCCAGTCTGTGCCTTCGACACGCACATACGACAGCGTTTCCTTGACATCGTTATAGGTAAACGACACATAGCTGCTCGTGCCGTCCTCAAAATCTTTTCTGACCTTTTCGGCAGAATCGTTATTGTCAAACTTGGCATTTTCAAGTGCGCTGAGCAGGTTGTCCTCGCTCGCAAGACCGCCGAGCACCATGTCTGTCAGCGCCGTGCCGTCTTTGGTGTAGATGTTGCAGAAAGTCGTGTCATTGTTGTCTGAACTGAGCGACACGCCCTCAAGCATCGTGTCCATATCTATCTCCATAAAGCACACGACGAGCGTCCTGCCCGTAAACTGCAGGTTGTCGACAGGCACGGCGATTATCACCTTTCTGTGCTCTGCTCCGCCGCTGTCCTTGATAGATATCTGCGGCTCTGAGATGTTCTTGTAGTCTATCTTGTACTCATCGATATTGTTCTGAATGCCGAGTGATGTATATATCGTTCCGTCTGTATCAACGAATGCGAACTTATCAAGGGTATACAGCTTTTTCATTCTCGACTGATAAGCCTGAAGATGCTCGGACGTGCTGAGGTCATCAGCGGTCATCAGCCCGACAGCTGTTTTCAGGTCCCTGATGTTCTTTTTCAGCGCATATGAAACGACCTGCTCACGCCTGCCTGCAAGCTCGTCAAGATAGAAAAGGCTGACAGAGCTTACCGCTTTCTCGGTGTCCTGACGAGCCTTATGACCCGACCAAAGCGTGCCGAGGATAAGTATCGCCGCAATAAGTATGACTGTGCAGACCGCAACAGCTATGACCTTGCGGCTTCGCTTTTCTTTCATACCTAACTCCCCGGTCTGTCAGATGCTTTTGAGCTTTTCAAACTGTTCCTTAGACTGTGCGAGCAGACCCGAATAATCCATCTGTGTCCTGCTGCGCAAAAACTCGGTCATCTCGGTGACGGGAATTGTCATCGGCGTGATAGCAAGGTTTGCACACATGCCTTTAAGAGCGTGCGCTGTCTCAAATGCAGAGTCGAGGTCGCCCTGCGCAAGCTGCTGCTCGAGCGTATCAAGTCTTGTGTCCTCAAGGAGCTTCCCGACGAGTTTCATATAAAACTGCTCGTTGCCCATGCAGCGGGTTATTCCCTCGTCAACATCGGCACCGTAGGCTCTAAGAGTTTCAACAGTAAGCATAAGTTACCTCCTTAAAGTGTGTCCCTGATAAGCTTTTCAAACTCTTCGGGCGGCAGAGGCTTTGAGAAATAGTACCCCTGGATAATATCGCAGCCGAGCTCCTTTAACAGCATCATCTGCTCTTTTGTCTCGACGCCCTCGGCAATGACAGGCACTTCAAGCAGCCTTGCTATCTCTATCATTATCTCAACAAGGCGGCAAGCCTTTTTATCGGTGCAGATATTTCTGATGAATTTCATATCCAGCTTGAGCGCATCTATCGGCAGAGATGTCAGCATATTCAGCGATGAATAGCCGCTGCCGAAATCGTCCATTTCGATGCAGAAGCCCTTGTCACGCAGTCCTTTGACGGTGTCGATTATCTGCTGCGAGTTATCAGTGTATGCCGATTCGGTTATCTCCAAAAGCAGCTCACCGCTTGTGATGCCGTTGTTTTCGAGAATTTTATCGAGTATGCTTTCAAGCATCGGGTCAAACACATCGACCCTTGAAACGTTGACCGAAACGGGTATCGTTACGCCGAGCGTATCTTTCCAGCGCTTGATCTGCGCAGCCGCCTCGTTCCAGACATAGTGGTCGAGCTTCTGGATAAGACCGTTATCCTCAAACAGCGAGATGAATTCACCCGGGCTGACCATGCCGAACTCATGATGCGACCAGCGCACAAGTGCCTCTGCAGATGCAAGCACAGGCTTGTCCCCGCAGATGTTGTACTTTGGCTGGAAGTAGACCTTGAACTGCTTTTGTTCAAGCGCCATATCCATATCGTTTATCAGACGCTCGGAGTGTATCTCCTTGTTGTGCAGCGTCTCATCGTAGAATTCGTAATTCGTAAAATAGCTGCCACGCAGTTTTGCACAGGCAAGCGATGCGCAGTCAAAACGCTGCTGCATATCAAGTTCGCTGCCGTCATCGGAATATACGCCCAGCCTTATGCTTATCTTCTTGTCGCCTGTCAGCTCATCGAGCTTTGCGATGTGCGCATCCAGGCTTTCCCTCAGACTGTCGCTGTGCGGCAGATATACACAGAAGCTGTTGCTGCCGCTGCGGCAGGCAAGACCGCCTGTTCTGCTGACAAGCTCGTGCAGGCTGCCGCCTATCTGCTGCAGCAGTTTATCTCCGTAGTTTCTGCCGTAAAGCTCGTTGACCAGGTGAAAACGGTTAATGTCTATTACAAGTGCGTCCATAGGCATAAAACCGTTCTGCTCGTCGAGCCTCTTGCCGTACTTAAAGAAAAACTGCTTGTTGAAAAGTCCAGTCAGCTCGTCACGCTCTGTCTCATGGATAATGATAGTATCCTCGGCAAGCTCTATCGCATGTCTGACCCTTGCCCTGACGACATCGGGGACTTCATAAGGCTTGGTTATGAAATCGG
This sequence comes from uncultured Clostridia bacterium, assembly GCA_947302065.1. Taxonomy (GTDB): domain Bacteria; phylum Bacillota; class Clostridia; order Oscillospirales; family Ruminococcaceae; genus Hominimerdicola. The sequence continues at coordinate 4,637 of CAMYUO010000062.1, forward strand.
CAGCGCCGAGATGCAGACTTCTGACCTCTGCGTCCTTTTCAGACGTCAGCACGATCGCAGGGATACGCCGCAGATCAGTGTCCGAGCGCATTATCTCAAGCAAGCTGTAACCGTCGAGCACGGGCATATGCAGATCGAGTATCACCAGTGAAAGCGTGTTTTTCTCACGCCTGATGATATCGGCTGCCTCTGCGCCGTTTTCGGCATAAGCGACCTCGTACATATCGTCGAGCATATGTCCGAGCATCTCACGTTCGATGAACTCGTCATCGACAATGAGTATCTTTCTGTGAAGACCTTTTTTACGTTCAAGTAATTCCTGCAAAATTATCCCTCCCGTGCGGTTTTTTGTCACAAACGCTGTTTTTTTAATTATAACGCATCGTTCACAAAATGTCAATGTTTTTTAAACAAATAAAGCGCCCGTGCAACTATTGTACGAACGCTTAGTGATATTCGGTTCAAAAAGGCTCTGCGGCAGCCGTCAGCCGCCCATTTTCACGCCCTCGATTATGCGCAGCATATCCATTTGCTGCAAGGGTTTCTCGATGCAGCCGACCGCACCGAATTTTACCACTTTGGCGATAAGGTCCTGTGAGAGCGTGCCCGACATCATGCAGACAGGGATATCCTTTGTCAGCTCGTTGCTGCGCAGCATTTCGAGCAGCTCAATGCCGCTCATCTCCGGCATCTGATTGTCCGCAAAGATAAGTCCCGGCTTTTGCGGCAAAAGCTCCAGCGCCCGCTGTGCAGACTCCGCCGTTATGACCTCGTGACCTGCTTTCCTCAGCAGAAAATCTGACATTTTGAGTATCATCGCATCATCATCGATAACAAGTATTTTCATTACCCCCACACCTTTCTGTGACCGCTCGCTGACGGTCTTATTTTAGACAAGTATATCACATTTTGCCTGTCAAATCAAGAGCATCGGGATAACTGTTTCAAATTTTCTGAATAAGCAAAAGCCTGCGCACCCGTAAAGGCACACAGGCTGTATTGTGCTGTTATAAGCCGAGAGCAGCTTTTATGCGCTCCGCCCATTGTCTGAACAGCTCGTCAAGCTCGGCATGATGCTCTGAAACGAACTGTATATCGTTTTTCTCCGATGCCGCTTCAAGCGACAGGGCAAGCTTTGCCATATCACCTGCACCGACCGATTTCGATGTGCTCTTGAGCGAGTGAACTGTGGTGCGGTAGAGTTTCATATCTTCATTCTTGAGTGCGTCGCCAAGCTCGCTCATCTGCTTATCGTATGCTGCTGCATAGTCAGACAGCATTTCCTTATAAAATGCAGCATCGTTCATGCAGTACATAAGTCCTGTGCTGGTGTCCAGACCCTGAGCAGACAGCTTTGTGATGAAAACATCCGATCCTCCGCTCTGACCTGTCGTCTGCGAAGCTGCGACCTCAGCAGAAACGTGCAGATATTTTGAGAGCGTATCTTCAAGCACGCTGACCTCAACAGGCTTTGAAAGATAATCGGTAAAGCCGTTTGACAGATACATTTCCTTTGCGCCGAGCACGGCATTTGCGGTGAGTGCGATGACCACCGTGCCGTCAGACAGCAAGCCTCTTTCCCTGAGGATACCGTAAGTCTCGATACCGTCGAGTTTCGGCATCATATGGTCGAGCAGCAGCAGGTCGTAATGCTTTTCGGTCATGAGCCTTATCGTTTCCTCGCCCGAGTGTGCAAGATCCGGATAGATGCCGAACAGCTTGAGCAGATTCTGAATGACCTTCAGATTCATATTGTTATCATCGGTAACAAGCACGCTTGCACCTGTGTATTGCTTGTAAAGCTTCTTTTTCTTGCCGTTCCTGCTGAGCTTTTGTTCAAGTGCATTGCCTATCGGGCTTGGGTCGGCAACGTCCTGTTTCAGTTCAAAATAGAACTCCGAGCCTTGTCCGTAAACGCTCTTGAGGCTGAGCTTGCTGCCCATAAGGTCGAGCAGCTTTGTGACGATGGCCATACCAAGACCCGTTCCCTCGATGTTCCTGTTTCTGACAGTATCAAGTCGGGTGAACGACTCAAACATTCTTTCAAGGTCTTCCTCACGGATACCTATGCCCGTATCCCTTACGGATACCCACAGTGAAGTGTCGTTTTCCGATGACTTTTTGAACTTGATCTCAAGTGTAACGCTTCCCTTTTCGGTGTACTTGACCGCATTGGTGAGCAGGTTGCCGATGACCTGTGTAACTCTGACATCGTCACCGACAAGACAGCGAGGCAGCTGCGGATCGGCAATGACTTTAAGCTCGAGACCCTTGTCCTTTGCACGCTCAGCGACCGAGTTGACAAGGTTGTTTATCAGCGAAATGGTATCGTACTTGACGGGGATTATCTCCATTTTGCCGTCCTCGATCTTTGAAAAATCGAGTATGCTGTTAACGAGAGTGAGCAGCGTTTTGCTGGCGGTCTGTATGTTCTCGGCATATTCGAGGATATTCTCGTCTGTCGATTCACGCAGTATCATTTCATTCATTCCGAGGACTGCATTGATAGGCGTTCGTATCTCGTGCGACATCTGCGCAAGAAAATCACCTTTGGCTTTGTTCGAGCTGTCAGCCGCTGCCTTTTCAAGCCTGAGTATCTGTGCCTCGTATGCTTGCTGCTGCTCGCTTATCTTCAGAGCCTCTGTTTCACGGCTGCTCCTTTGCTGATTGCGGTAAGCGATATAATAGAACAGTGCGATGAGCACGAACACGATAGTATTTATGCTGATGTTCACTGCAAGCTGGCGGTAAACGTCTTTGAAGAGGTCGGCGGTATCAACGGTGATAACAAGATACCACTGATCCGTTATCGCCTCAGTGAACACTGTGGATTTCTTATCGTCAAAAGATATTTCAAAGCGGTCTTTGTCAGGTGAGGTGATGTTATCCATCAGACCCGATCCGCCGCTGATGTCTTTTACATCTTTGCCGTTGAACGACCTGTCCGGGTGTGCGATGATCGTTCCGTCCTTATTGACGATAAACCCGTAGCCCATGTCGTTGATATCCGCGGACTCGATTATCTCCTGTATATGAGTGGTATAAAGGTCGATAGCAACAACATCATCGCTGTTGGTAAGGCACTTTGCAACGGTGATTACCATTTCACCCGTCTGTGCATCGAGATAAGGCGGGACGATGACGAGCTGTCCGCCTGCCTGCTTTGCCAGCTTGTACCAGTCACGCTGTTTCGGGTCATAGTCAGCGGGCGGCTCCCATTCCAGTCCGTCAAGATACTGCCCGGAAATGTAGCCGTACAGTCCAGTATAGTTCTTGTCGAACTGGCTCTTGTGCTTTTGCGTTTCGAGCACAAGATAATCCTGCACCGCACTGCTCGGCACATTGTTCTGCACCATGACATCAATTCCCCGTGCAATTTGATCCTTCCCCACTTCGA
>CAMYUO010000063.1 GCA_947302065.1 uncultured Clostridia bacterium
GCAAAAGACAGCTCACTCCGAGCTGTCTTTTTTCTTTTTAAATACAAACAGTTTGCTTATTACATAATTGAGTATCAGCACGACGACGTTTGCGAATATCTTTGTCACCCAGTAGTTTATGTCCATAAGGTCGTAGCCCAGCCACATTATTCCCATTTCCACAAAGAGAGTGAAAAGCCTTCCGCCGTAGAACGACACCATTTCCGCAAAAATGCCCTTTTTGCCCTTTGCCTTTGAATCGAACACCCATATGCGGTTTGTCACATACGCAAAGGTCACGGCGCATATCCACGAAACGACAGTGCTGATATTTGAAACTGCGCCCTTGCCAAGCCCTGCATTTTCGCACAGATACTTTGCAATACCTGCCGTCACAAAGCTGACGGCTGTGGTCATCACGCCGAAAAACAGGTACATCAGCACTTCTCTGTTTTTCTGGAAAAACGGCTCGAACCAGCGGAATATCTTCAGATGCACCAGCTTATCGAAGATATCCGGCTGGCGCTGTTGTTGTTCACTCATCACTATTCTCCGTTCTTATCGCATCTATCATCATTTCAAGGTCGGAAAGCTGCACAAGCTCCGAACATCTGCTGCGCAGTTTTGCGCTGCCACGCAGACCTTTTATGTACCACTGCACGTTTTTGCGAGCCTCTTTCATTCCCTGCTTTTCGCCTTTATACTTACAGATAAGCTCGCAGTGCTCTTTCATCACACGCATTTTCTCTTCAAGCGTCGGCTCGGGCATTACCTCGCCGTTTTCAAGGTATCTTTTGACCTGCTCGAAAACCCACGGTCTGCCGTAAGAGCCTCTGCCTATCATCACAAGGTCACAGCCCGTGTGTTCGTACAAAGCCTTTGCGCTTTTGCCGTCGGTCACGTCGCCGTTTGCGATGACGGGTATGCTCACCGCATCTTTGACGGCTCTGATTATATCCCAGTCCGCCTTGCCCGAATAGAACTGCGTTCTCGTTCTGCCGTGAACGGCGATCGCTGCAACGCCTGCCTGCTCAATCAGCTTGGCGAATTCGACAGCGTTTTTGCTCTGCTCGTCCCAGCCTGCACGGAACTTTACCGTAACGGGACAGCGTGCGTTCTTAACGACCTCTTTTGCTATCTCAAAGGCTCTTTCGGGGTCTTTCATAAGTGCGCTGCCGCTGCCGTTTGAAACTATCTTAGGCACAGGGCAGCCCATATTTATATCAATAACATCAGGCTTATGCTCGCCCAGCATATAAGCCGCCTTGCCCATATAGTAAGGCTCTTCCCCGAAAAGCTGCAGAGCATAGGGTCTTTCCTCCGGCTCTATCTCGCACAGCCTTGCGGTCTTTTTGTCGCCGAAGCAAAGACCCTTTGCGGAGATCATTTCGCTGACAAGATAAGAAGCTCCGTATTTTTTGCACATCAGCCTGTAAGCCTTGTCTGCGACCGATGCCATCGGTGCGAGCGCAGCTGTCTTTTCAAGCGTGATGCCGCCGATATTTACCGTCTGCATAGCGCACATCACTCATCTTTACCGAACATCCGGTAATACTGCATAATGTTATATTCGTTCTTGATGTCCTTGGTCTTTTTGTCCTCTGCGTTGATGTCAAACCACTCGTTATCAAAGTTCATAAAGCCGAACATACTGATAACAGGCAGTTTCTCTCTGACCTTTTCAAGCTCCTGCTGATAAGGTGCCAGAGGCAGATCTGCGACTTTCATTACCTCGTTGGACAGATAATTGAGGCTCATCTGCTTTATCTCCTTGGACTGCACGCCCTTGTTGCTCCAGATGATGAACGGCGTCTGATGCAGTCTTGCATAATCGCCTGTGGAGAGCGTTGAAACGTCCTGACCGTAAAGCGCCTCGGTGAAGTCCATTATATGCGGGAAATGGTCGCCGTACATAACGATGATGACCTCTCTGTCGTAATCCCTGAACGAATCGACCAGCTCGCCGAAAGCCTTGTCCGACAGATATATCGAGTCAAGATAGATGCCTGCCTCGTCGTTGTCGATGCCCTCTATCTCGATATTGTGAGGAGTGGTCTTTCTGTTGTTTGGCGTATAGTCGCCGTGGTTCTGCATTGTGGTCGTCCAGATGAAAAGTCCGTCGTCCTTGTCCTTGTTGTTGTGAACTGCATACTTGACGCAGTTGAACACCGTTTCGTCGGAGATGTTCGCATTTATCTTGGTGACAGGCGTTATCTTCTCGTGGCACTTGTACTGAGTCTCGTCAAACTGCAGGAACTTATACACGTTTTCGAGATTCCAAAGACCCGGTCTGCACGGCGTTACCGCCATGGTGTGATAATCCTGCTCGTTGAGATAAGAAACGAGGCTGTCCTGATTGCTGTCGATATACTGTGTGAATGCGGCGCTTCCTGCCGGCAGGAATCCCATCGTGTTGCCCGAGAGGAACTCGTACTCGGAATTGCAGGAGTATCCGCCGTAAGCGGAAACGGTCACATAGCCGTAGATCGATTCCTTTTTGAGCGCATTGAAGCATGGCATATAATCCTTGTCGGTCTTGAGGTCGCCGATGTGCTTATAGTCGGCGAACGACTCGTTCATAATGCCGATGATTATAGGCTTTTTGCCCTTTTCGGCTTTCTCGGTCTTATACTGTGAAAGTATCTCGAGAGCCTTGTCGTTTGAATAGCCTTCCGGCTCATAAACGTGGTTGTACATTCCGTCAAAGTAGAACATCAGGTTGTATCCCACGTTGGAATAGGTCAGCTTGTTCTCGCTGCCGGAGAAATTCATAATGATGTATCTGTTTTTAAGTCCGAGATCGTAAGCGAATCTGCCCACGAAAACGAGCACCAGCACGCAGGCTATCGAGCCTATGCCCGAGATCGCCCTCTGCTTTACATCTATGCGCTTTATTTTTACCTTGATGAAAATATATATCATCACGGCAACGTTTGCTATCGCATAAAGCGGCAGAATTGCAAAAGTGAACTGGTAGAGGTCGCTGGCTTCCTTGGCGGATTCGATATTGAACAGATCCTGGAACTGTATCGGAGCGCCTCTGAACAGGAAGATGTAATACTGCATAAAGCCGTAGAATGCAAAGAATCCGTTGATCAGGCCGTAGAAGATCTTCGGGTTCTGGAATATCGCCGAGCCGAGCAGGTAAAGTCCCATGCACAGCGCAAGTCCCAGCAGAGTGTAAAGAATGTTCCTCTTGACCGGGGGTGATCCCATGATAAGATCGGGCATCAGCATCGAGTTGAACGACATTATCAGCGAGAAAATAAACCTGCTGACAGGCTCGCCCATTTTCTTTTTGCCCTTGTTTCTGATGAATATGCGCACCACCTGGAAGATATCCAGCGCAGCGAGCACGCCTGCCGGGATAGCGCACCATCTGAGCCACGAATAATCCTCACGCTCAAAGCCGTACTTGAGCAGCGTGATGATGCCCCAGATGAAATATATCCCCAGGAACATATACACCGTGAAAGCGTACCCCATGTTCTTGTCAGACGGCAAAAGCCCTCTTGTCAGGAAATTTTTCTTCTTCTGAGCGTTTTCTTCTGTTTTTTCTGTCTTTTCTTCCTTTTCAGAGCTTACCTCGTCCGCAGCTGTGCCGTTGTCTGCATCAGCAGGCTGCGCATCAGCGAGCTTTTCAAGCTCATCGGACGTTGTTTTAGCATCGCTCATTTTCATTCTCCTTCCCCTTAGAAACCTTGAGTCAGCCGAAGCTGCACAATACACAGTTATTCTACCACAACGCCTGTATTTTTTCAAGGCTTATCAGTAAAAAATCCCCACAAAACCGCATTTTAAACAAAAAAATGACCTTTTCAAATGCGGTTTTTCATACTATATAAACGCATTTTTGTTTACCGAGCTGTTTTTGCTGACTTTGCCTGCTGCACAGGCAAGATTCAATGTAAAACCTATCAACAGATCATTGTTAATAAAATAATCCTTGTTCACTCATAAAATCTGTGTTATAATAATATCAGCATCATCACGGTGCTGATATTTTTTTCAGCTAAAACCGTTAAGCAAAGGAGAGTTGTTATGGATCACGAATATGTTCTGATACTCGATTTCGGCGGACAGTATAACCAGCTCATCGCAAGGCGTGTGCGTGAATGCAGCGTTTACTGCGAGGTCAAGCCCTACAACAAAATTTCTCTCGACGAGATAAAAGCTCTCTCGCCAAAGGGCATAATCTTCACGGGCGGACCGCAGAGCGTCTACGGCGAGGGCGCACCCAGCGTTGATAAGGGCATTTTCGAGCTCGGCGTGCCTGTGCTTGGCATCTGCTACGGCTCACAGCTTATGGCTCACGTTCTCGGCGGCAAGGTGCAGACCTGCGAATCGAGCGAATACGGCAAGACAGAGACCGAGTTTGACGGCTCGTGCGAGCTGTTCAGGATCGACGGTCTCGGCGATAAGAACACCGTCTGGATGAGCCATACCGACTACATCAGCGATATACCCGAGGGCTTCAAGATAACCGCTCACACGGCGCACTGCCCTGTTGCAGCTATGGCAAATGCCGAGAAAAAGCTGTATGCCGTGCAGTTCCACCCCGAAGTGAACCACACCGTTCACGGCACGGATATGATCTATAACTTCGTTCGCAATATATGTGCCTGCAAGGGCGACTGGACAATGGGCAACTACGCTCAGACTGCTATCAAGCAGATCCGTGAAAAAGTCGGCAGCGGCAAGGTGCTGCTCGCACTTTCGGGCGGTGTCGATTCTTCCGTTGCGGCAGCATTGCTTTCAAAGGCTGTCGGCAACCAGCTCACCTGCATCTTCGTTGACCACGGCTTTATGCGCAAAAACGAGGGCGACGAGGTCGAGGATGCTTTCAAGGACTGGGATATAAACTTTGTGCGTGTCAATGCAAAAGAACAGTTCATGGGCAAGCTCAGAGGCGTCAGCGAGCCTGAGAGCAAGCGCAAGATCATCGGTGAGGAGTTCATCAGGGTCTTCGAGCAGGAAGCCAAGAAGATTGGCGCTGTTGATTATCTCGTTCAGGGTACTATCTACCCCGACGTTATCGAGTCGGGCAGCGGTGACGCGGCTGTCATCAAGTCGCACCACAACGTGGGCGGTCTGCCTGATTATGTAGATTTCAAGGAGATAATCGAGCCGCTGAGAATGCTCTTTAAGGACGAGGTACGAAAGCTCGGCACAGAGCTGGGACTTTCGGACACTCTCGTATGGCGTCAGCCTTTCCCCGGTCCGGGTCTTGCAATAAGGATCATTGGCGAGATAACCGATGAGGGTCTTGCGATCCTTCAGGACGCAGACTACATCTTCCGTGAGGAGATCGCAAAGGCAGGCTTTGACAAGAGCATCAACCAGTATTTCGCTGTGCTGACAAATATGCGTTCTGTCGGCGTTATGGGCGATTTCAGAACTTATGATTACACTCTCGCTCTGCGTGCCGTTACAACGACAGACTTTATGACCGCAGAGTTCGCAAGGATACCGTACGAAGTGCTTGAGGTGTGCGCAAGCCGCATCGTCAACGAGGTAAAGAACATCAACCGAGTTGTTTACGACATCACCACCAAGCCGCCCGCAACTATCGAGTGGGAATAATACACAAAATCAAAAAGCTGACCAATAACGGTCAGCTTTTTTATGTCCAACAGTTTATTTTCTCTTTTTCTTTTTTACCAATTTATCGGAGTTGATGATGACTATATCTCCCTCGGTCAGCTTTATATTATCCGTTGCGAGCACGGTGAGTTCCTGCCTGATGATAACATAGACATTGACATCATACAGGTTTTTCATCTCCGCAACTGTCAGTCCCAAAAGTGCGCTGTCAGGCGTGACGAGTATCTCGCCGACCTTGTCGATGTCGGTATGCGTGATGTCGGCACTCGCCTCTTTCTGATACTGCTCGACAAATCCTGCGCTGATGATACCTGTGGGGATAGCGACCACGCCGACGCCGAGAAACGCAATGAGTATCGCCATTATCTGTCCGACGACTGTTATCGGGTAAATATCTCCGTAGCCGACCGTCAGCATTGCCGAGACGCTCCACCAGATGCCCGAGAATGCGTTCTCGAAAACGCCCGGCTGAGCCTCGTGCTCAACGCTGTAAATGCCCAGCGATGCCGCAAGCATCAGAATTATGATGATGAACACCGAGGAAAATATCTGATTGCGCTTGCTCCACAGAACGTTCTTGATGACGTTGAACGAATCGTACTGCGAGTTTATCCTGAACAGATGCAGTATCCTCACGACCCTGAGCATCCTGAACGCAATGAATCCCGTGAGGAAAAAAGCAGGGATTATCGTCAGCAGGTCAACGATGCCGTCAAACGAGAAAAGAAATCTAAGTGCGGCTTTCGCCTTGGTCTTTTCGGGGTAGAGAAAATCCGCCGTTGCAATGCGCAGGATATATTCCACACTGAAAATGCCGACCGTTACATACTCTATCACCTTGAAAATATCGTGATATGCACTCATCGAGGAAAAGGTCTGCAAAAACATTGCCGTGATATTTGTGAAAATGACAAGCACGAGCACGATGTCGAACGCCATGCTCGGTGCATCGTCCTTTTTGCTTATCTGCATTATCTCAAAAATGCGCTTTCTCAAGACCTATGCCTCCTGCCTGTCGAGCTTTATGCGTATGCGGTCTATCTTCTGCTCGTCTTCCATTTTTACTGTTATCTCAAACGGCGGGCAGAGTATGCACTCGTCGTTTTCGGGTATCCTGTCGAGGATATCCATGACCCAGCCGCCCATTGAGTTCATGTCCGTCTGTATCGTGTCCTCGTCAAGCTCCATGCGTTCAAGGAAATCGCTCACCGAAAGCTCGGGAGATATTTCCACGGTGCCGTCTGAAAGCTTTACAAAGCTGGTATCGTCGCCGTCACTCTCGTCGTATATCTCACCGACAAGCTCCTCGATTATGTCCTCAAGCGTGCATATACCCTCTGTTCCGCCGTACTGGTCGATGACCACCGCCATATGCACCTTTGCCTTCTGCATCTTTTTGAGCGCCTCGGATATGCGCATCGTCTCGCTGATGTAGACGGGCTTTTTGATTATGTCGGCAAGCGACTTTTTCTTTTTGCTCAGATAAAGCTCGAACACGTCGGACTGGTGTATAACGCCGATGATGTGGTCGATGTCCTTTTCATAAACGGGCAGACGGCTGTATTTGGTCGAGATGCAAAGGTCTTTTACCTTTTCAAGACTGTCGCTTATCTCGACCGCCTCGATGTTCACTCTCGGCACAAGTATCTTGTCAATCGTTATCTCGTCAAATTCGAGCGCAGAGCGCACAAGGTCGGATTCCTGCTCCTCGAGCACGCCCTCGTCCTCTATCTCGTCGATGATGTATTTGAGCTCTTCCTCGGTGATGGACGGCTCTTCTTTTTTCTTGCCCGCAAGTTTTGAAACGAACTTGGTAAGCTTTGAAAACAGCCATATCAGCGGCGTGATGATAAACATGAACGCACGCAGAGGCGCAGCCATGATTATCGAGAACGATTCGGAGTTTTCCTTGGCCAGCGTTTTCGGGATTATCTCACCGAAAATGAGCACCAGAATTGTCATCACAAGCGTTGCCACGCCCACGCTGCCGCTTCCCAGATACTTAGTGAAAAGCACCGTTGCCAGCGCCGAGGAGAGTATATTCACCACGTTGTTGCCGATAAGTATCGCCGTGAGCGCCTTGTCAAAGTTCTCGCAGATGTAAAGTGCATTTTTTGCACTTTTGTTGCCCTCGTCCGCCAGCTTTTTGAGCCTTATCCTGTTGCATGACGAAAAGGCGGTCTCTGTCGCCGAGCATATAGCCGATATTATCAGCAGTATGATTATCAATGCTATGTCCATTGTTTTGTGTTCTTTCCTTATTGTCGTCAGTGTTTTCGTATTTATGATAATGATAGCACATATCATTAGAAAATGCAAGCGGGTCAGTTTATTGGTTTCGATAACTACGGTCAAGCTTGCGTTATTTACCAAACTATGTTTGTTTTGCTGATAATAACAGGTTTTTTCGCCAAGCCTTTTTCTCGTAAAAAAAGGCTTGCGGGT
>CAMYUO010000064.1 GCA_947302065.1 uncultured Clostridia bacterium
CGAGTATCCTCGGGGGATAACAGAGTAACCGTTACCACGGTTACTCTCGAAAATGCGAAGCATTTTTTAGCTTCTCCAAAAGAGTTCTCCCCAATAGTGCATCAGATGTTTTATTTTGCCACAGCCTTGTGGAACACTTTCTTACCCTTCTTGATGATGACCGCATCCGAAAGGTCTATCATTGCTTTCGGGTCTGCGACCTTTTCATCGTTGATGCTTACGCCGCCCTGTGTGACAAGTCTTCTTGCCTCACCGTTTGACGGGCAGAGTCCGCACTTAACGAGCAGGGTCAGGATACCCATCTTGCCGCCGTCAAGCTCGCCTGCATCTATCTCGGTTGTCGGCATATCGTCGCTGACACCGCCCTTTGCAAAGATAGCCTTTGCCGCATCGTCAGCCTTCTTAGCCTCTTCCTCACCGTGAACGAGCTTTGTCAGCTCAAATGCGAGCAGTTCCTTAGCCTTGTTCAGCTCTGCACCCTCAAGAGTCTTTTCCATTTCCTCGATCTGCTCGATCGGAACAAATGTCAGCATCTTCAGGCACTTGATAACGTCAGCATCGCCGACATTTCTCCAGTACTGATAGAACTCGTAAGGGCTAGTCTTTTCAGGGTCGAGCCATACAGCACCCTTTTCGGTCTTGCCCATCTTCTTGCCCTCTGAGTTGAGCAGCAGAGTGATAGTCATTGCGTGAGCGTCCTTGCCGAGCTTCTTTCTGATAAGCTCTGTGCCGCCGAGCATATTTGCCCACTGGTCGTCACCGCCGAACTGCATATTGCAGCCGTATTTCTGATACAGCATATAGAAATCGTATGACTGCATAATCATGTAGTTGAACTCGAGGAATGTCAGACCTCTTTCCATTCTCTGCTTGTAGCATTCAAATGTCAGCATCTTGTTTACCGAGAAGCAAGCGCCGACCTCACGCAGAACGTCGATGTAATTGAGGCTGAGCAGCCAGTCAGCGTTGTTGACTATCATAGCTTTATCATCGCCGAACTCGATAAAGCGTGACATCTGCTTTCTGAAGCAGGCAACGTTATGCTCGATGTCCTCTTTTGTCAGCATCTTTCTCATATCGGATTTGCCCGACGGGTCACCGATCATGCCCGTACCGCCGCCGATGAGTGCAATAGGCTTGTTTCCTGCCATCTGCAGTCTCTTCATCAGGCACAGCGCCATAAAGTGACCAACGTGCAGGCTGTCAGCTGTCGGGTCAAAACCGATGTAGAAAGTCGCCTTTCCGTTGTCGATCATGCTGCTGATCTCTTTTTCGTCCGTGACCTGAGCGATAAGCCCACGTCTTACAAGTTCTTCGTAACAAGTCATTTTCTTTTCCTCCGTTTTTATTTATCTTGTTTTAATTTTCTTCTTCGTTTTCATTAAGCGGGACGAGCCTGCCGGTGCATTTGTAATGCTCCCTGAGTATCTTCTCTGCAAGCTGCTCATCGCCTGCTATCCTGAACATCTGCTGACGCTTTGAAAACTTTGTTGCAAACGTGATCTCGACCTTTCCGCCGCCGCTGCAATAGCTGCTTTCCTTTGCATCTCTTGCACTGTCGGGCAGTATGATATGCGTTTCGGTAAGATATATATTACTGCGGTTGAGCCAGATGATAAGGAACAAAAGCGCCGCAAGCAGCTCCGCCGCCATTACCACGATGTGCAGATAGTCGTTGTCTTTTTTGAATGCCAGAATGCTGTAAACCGCAGCTGCTGCCAGCACCCACGAAATATGCGGATATATTATCATCGCATTGCTGCCGAAAGGCTCGAGCTTCACACGCTTTGACTTAGTCCTGCGCCTGATGATAAAACAGTGTATCACCGCAGGATAGCTCGTCAGCGAAACAAGCCCCAGCAAAGCTGCCCAGACTATCTTTACTGCCGCCGCCATAAAACGCACTCTCCTCTCAATCGTCCCGCTTATCAGCCTCTGCCTCTTTCTTGTGGTCAAGATGTATGCCTATGTGACCTATGCCGAGAATGACTACCGCTATGAGCATCGGCAGGTTCCCGCCGTATACCGCCAGCAGCCCGAACGCAAGCACAGGCAGAGTCGCACCCGCAACAGGGATACCGAGTATCCCCGAATACATGTCCGCCATCGTCTTTTCACTTCTGAAATAGCGTATCCAGTAAACTTCATACAGCACCATCATCAGAAACGATATCAGCAGAACAACGCTCCACGGTCTGATGCTGCGAATGTTGAGATCCGAGAATATCAGACACAGCGCCGACACGAGCATCTCGCCCGTGCGCTCAAACCCGAGCAGCACCTTGCTCTCGTTCGCCGCATATTTCTCATAATCCGCCGGCTGATTTTTGCTCCATATGATGTTCGGCGTGAACAGCATCACAAGATAGCTAAGTCCCACATACGAAAAACCGAACTGCATAACCGTCTCCTTTTTAAAACAAAAAGTCCTCCGATAAGCTTTCGCTCATCAGAGGACGAATATATCGTGGTACCACCTCGGTTTACAGAGCATTTAACATCTGCCCTGCCTCGTGCGTTATAACGACCGCCGCCGTGCTGCCTTTGCAAAACGCTTTCTCGGCAGCCTGCTCAAAGATGTATTCGGAAAGTGCCCGCATACTCCCTTTCACCAGCCGGGAGCTCTCTTGATGCCGAAAGCACAGACCTACTTGTTCTTTTCACCGCATTTATAATTATTAAGGTAAATATAACACACGCAAAAGTGTTTGTCAAGCAATGTCACTGTTTTTTTACATATGCGGCGACTATCTCGCCGATGTACTGGGTGTGGTAGTCTGCGCTTTCATACCACTGGGTGTCGCAGGACTTGTCGATGAAGCAGTCCGACCTCATCTCCTGAGCATAAAGCTTTTTGCAGACGAACGCCATAGATGCCTGCTCAAAAACTACCGAACCGTCTGTGAAAACAGGCACAAGTCCCGTCTCCTTTGCCTTGTCGCAGTCTCTTCCGCTGTGACCGCCGCAGAATGCAAGTGCCTTTTTGTATTGCTCACCGAAAAAGCAGAGCGTGAAATATTCACTGCCGTCAATGAATTCCTTTGTGTATCTCTGCGGACGGATGACCGCCGACATCACGTTCTTGCCCCACATAACGCCTGCAAATCCCCACGATGCCGTCATCGTGTTCCAGCCGTCCTCACCGCCTGCCGATACCAGCATCCATTCGTGACCTATCTTTTTGAATGCGTTCAGATCAAGCGCAACGAGCTGCTCGCCAGTCAGCTTTTCAAAACCCAGTCCAACCATTTTATCCGACATATCAATGACCACCTTTACTGTCTTATTTCTAATTTTGAGTATACACTAAAAAACTTGAAAATGCAAGCGTTTTGTGGTTGCATTTTCTGTGCGAACGTGCTATAATGTTCTCAAGAATATGCACCCTGCAGGAGAAATTCGGCACCCGGCTGCATAAAATGTATCTTTTCCTGCATATAAATCTATTTTATACATAAATATACCCGAAATTGTGTATAAAAATAAAATTTATTTGCATATCCCCTTGACAACACCGCATAAAAGTGTATAATATACTTGACAGCACATTCACAGCATATCAAACCTATGCTTTTATGCGTTTGAAACATCAACAATTTATTACATAACGGAGGAGTTATCATGGCAAACAAGATCAAGAAAGTCGTACTTGCATATTCGGGAGGTCTGGATACATCTATCATCATCCCGTGGCTCAAAGAGAATTATGACAACTGTGAGGTAGTCGCAGTTTCAGGCGACGTAGGACAGGGCACAGAGCTTGACGGCCTCGAGGAAAAGGCTATCAAGACAGGCGCTTCCAAGCTCTATATCGAGGATCTCACCGAGGAGTTCATCGAGGACTACGTGTTCCCTACCGTTCAGGCAGGCGCTCTCTATGAGAACCAGTATATGCTCGGTACATCCTTTGCAAGACCTATCATCGCAAAGAGGATCGCAGAGATCGCTATCAAGGAAGGCGCTGACGCTATCTGCCACGGCTGCACAGGCAAGGGCAACGACCAGGTAAGATTCGAGCTCGCTATCAAGGCTTTCGCTCCCGATATGCAGATCATCGCTCCCTGGAGGATCTGGGACATCAAGTCCAGAGATGAGGAGATCGACTACGCAGAGGCTCATAACATCCCTCTGAAAATAAACAGAGAAACAAACTATTCCAAGGATAAGAACCTGTGGCACCTCTCTCATGAGGGCCTCGACCTTGAGGATCCCGCTAACGAGCCGCAGTATGAAAAGCCCGGCTTCCTCGAGATGGGCGTTTCACCTATCCAGGCTCCAGACAAGCCGACTTATGTTACTATCCACTTTGAAAAGGGTATCCCGACAGAGATCGACGGCGTTAAGATGAACGGCAAGCAGATCGTTGCTAAGCTCAATGAGCTCGGCGGCGCAAACGGCATCGGACTTGCAGACCTCGTCGAGAACAGACTCGTCGGCATGAAGTCAAGAGGCGTTTATGAGACTCCGGGCGGAGCTATCCTCTATAAAGCACACGAGATACTCGAAACTATCACTCTCGATAAGGAAACATCAAGAGTTAAGCAGTACCTCAGCATCAAGTTCGCTGATATCGTTTACAACGGCCAGTGGTTCACTCCTCTGCGTGAGGCAATGAGCGCTTTCGTTACCGAAACACAGAAGACCGTTACAGGCGACGTTAAGGTAAAGCTCTATAAGGGCAACATCATCAACGCAGGCGTTACCTCTCCATATACCCTCTACGATGAGGAAGTTGCAACATTCGATGAGGATAACGTTTACAACCAGGCTGATTCCGCAGGATTCATCAATCTGTTCGGTCTGCCTATCAAGGTAAGAGCTAAGCTCGAGCAGAAGAGAAACAACAATAAGTGATCTTCGGATAAATACTTTTCAATAAGGAGGTAATGATATGTCAGATGTAAAGAAAACTTTTGAGCCTGCACTCGATAAAAAAGTAGAAATATCATACGACAGCCTGCCGAATTCCACTTTTGAGGACGTTAACCTCGGCAGCGCAACATTTGATAACGTAAATCTCAAAGAGGCAGAGTTCAACGACGTCAATATGGACAGTGCAAAGTTCAATGACGCAAGTATGCGCAATGCAGATTTCACGGATATCTATATGGTCAATTCCAGATTTCTCGGCGTTAACCTGAGCAATACCAGATTCGGCTGCTCCATAATGAATAATGTCGAGTTCAAGAACCCCGACCTGAAGAATTCGCAGTTTATCCATTGCGACCTTTCAAATGTTGAGATAAACGACTGTAAGATAGAGGGCATGAAGATCAACGGCATCGACATCTCCAAGCTCCTTGAACAGCACGAAAAGGAATAATCACACAGATATCAGGTATAGGGCAGAGCAGCTCGTCAAGGGCTGTTTTGCCCATACGTTTTTAAGGTTTTCTATCGAAAACGCAGAATAACAGATAAAACTCTATTTCAGCAAAGGCGGTCAAAGCTATGTCACAGAAAATGTGGGCAGGAAGATTTACAAAAGAAGTTGACGAGAGAGTAAATGACTTCAACTCGTCGATAAAGTTTGACGCAAGAATGTATAAGCAGGATATAACAGGCTCGATAGCACATGCAACGATGCTCGGTGAGTGCGGCATCATCGACAAGGGCGAGAGCGAAACGATAGTCAAGGGTCTCAAAGAGATACTTGCCGATATCGAAAGCGGAAAGCTCCCGTTCGACCCGAACGCCGAGGATATCCACATGTTCGTTGAGGCAGAGCTGACAAAAAGGCTCGGCGATACAGGCAAGCGCCTGCATACCGCAAGATCGAGAAACGACCAGGTAGCCCTCGATGTCAGAATGACGCTCAAGGACGAAACGACCGAGATCATCGCCCTGCTCAGAAAGCTCACGCAGACTGTCACCGATATCGCAAAAAAGCATACCCTCACAGTTATGCCCGGCTATACCCACCTGCAAAGAGCACAGCCTATAACCTTTGCTCATCACCTTATGGCGTATGCAAATATGTTTGTCAGAGACCTCGGCAGACTTAAAGATACATTCGGCAGAATGAACGCTATGCCGCTCGGCAGCGGTGCGCTCGCAGGCACTACCTACCCGATAAACAGACAAAGGGTCTGCGACCTGCTCGGTTTTGACGAGATAACTCAGAATTCCCTCGACGGCGTCTCCGACAGAGATTTCTGCATTGAGCTTTGCTCGGCACTGTCAATACTTATGATGCACCTTTCCCGCTTCTCCGAGGAAGTCATCCTCTGGTGCTCGTGGGAATTCAAGTTCGTCGAGCTTGACGATGCCTACGCAACAGGCTCGTCAATAATGCCGCAGAAGAAGAACCCCGATGTCACCGAGCTTATCCGTGGCAAAACAGGAAGAGTCTACGGCGACCTTATGACCCTGCTGACAATGATGAAGGGTATCCCGCTTGCATACAACAAGGATATGCAGGAGGATAAAGAGGCTGTGTTCGATGCGATCGATACCGTCAAACTCTGCCTCGTGACTTTCGACCCGATGCTCGCAACTATGAGAGTTATCCCCGAGAATATGAGAGCCGCCGCCGCAAAAGGCTTTATCAACGCCACCGACTGCGCCGACTACCTCGTTAAAAAGGGTATGCCTTTCAGAGATGCATATAAGATAACAGGTACGCTCGTGCATACCTGCATCGAAAAAGGCTGCACACTTGAAACTCTCGACCTTTCCGAGTATAAAAAGCTCTCTGAGAATTTCGACAGCGATGTCTACGATGCAATAAGCCTCGATACCTGCGTTATGCAGAGAAAAAGTGCGGGAGGACCTGCTCCCGATTCTGTAAAGGAACAGATAGCCTATGTCGAAAAAGCCATCGAAAATTTCTGAGCATATCACCGAGCACCCTGCCCTGTGGGCGTGCATATTTCTCGCCGTCTGGGCAGCGCTCACCAACGCTATGTTCCTGATAACCAACTATGTCCTGCTCGATGCATTCATGCTGTTTCTGTGCTTTATGCTCATATACCCCATTGGTTCGCTCATTATGTGTTTTATCTATTCAAAACGCTGCGGCATCAGGTGGTATATGCCATTTGCAATGATACTGCCGGTCACGCTCGAATATATCCTCTCGGAAAATTTCAGAGCTATCCAGCCGAACATCTTTGTGACCACAGGCTTCGCAATGCTCTTCGGCAGCGGCATCGGCAATATCTTTGCCGATAAACAGCGGCTCGCCGCACAGAAAAAAGAACGTCAGGACAAGCGCCTGCACGAAGATAAGAAATACAGAAAAATACTTGATGATTAGAGGTTGTAAAATGAAGACCAGAGTTTTTATAGACGGTAAGGAAGGTACTACGGGACTCAAGATTTTTGAGCGCTTTGCAAAGCGTGACGACCTTGAGATACTGCTCATCGACGAGGAAAAGCGCAAGGACAGCGCCGAGCGTGCAAAGATGATAAATTCATCCGATTTCACGTTCCTCTGCCTGCCAGATGCAGCCGCAAGAGAAGCAGCCGACCTTTGCACCAATCCAGATGTCAGGATCATCGACGCATCTACCGCGCACAGAACAGATCCTGCCTGGGACTACGGTTTCCCCGAGCTGAGTGAAAAGCACAGAGAAAATATCCGCAATTCAAAGAGAGTTGCCGTTCCCGGCTGCTACGCAAGCGGATTCATCTCCCTTTGCTATCCTCTTGTTCAGGCAGGCGTTCTCCCCGAGGACTACCCTGTTACCTGCCACGCAGTTTCGGGTTACAGCGGCGCAGGCAAAAAGATGATCGCCGTTATGGAAAGCGAAGACAAGACCTTTGAGATGCAGTCTCCAAGGCAGTACGCCCTCGGTCAGACCCATAAGCACCTGCCCGAGATGCAGAAGATCTGCGGTCTCAAGTATCCCCCGATGTTCAACCCTATCGTTGACGATTACTTTGCAGGTATGGTGGTCACTCTGCCGCTTGTCAGCAGATGCCTGACCAAAAAATATACACCCGCCGATATCCACGAGATAATGAGCGCCCACTACGCAGGACAGCACTTTGTAAAGGTAATGGAGCT
>CAMYUO010000065.1 GCA_947302065.1 uncultured Clostridia bacterium
GCCTCGTTTCAGCTCGCTGTCAAGCACAAGGTCAAGCAGCTTTTCGTATACATTTACCGCATATTCAACGAGCGGTCTGTTATCGTCATTGATCTGCGGCTCTTTTTCGCCCAGCAGGTCGCCAAGCGCCCTTGCCGACCTCCAGCTGCCGTAGTAGCTGCGTGTCATTCGCTTGCGTTCAATGTCATGATAGCTCTTGGTTATGCTGCTGAGTATCGACAAAACGTTTCCGAACGATTCGGTAAGCTCAAACAGGTACTTGTACATATAACCCTCGCTGATAATGCCAGTGAACGATGCACGGACATATTGCTCGGCGGATGCAGGACAGTAATCTGTCAGTCCTGCGGGTCTTACACTGTTATTTTCACGCACGAAAGGCACAACGATAAAATGTCCCGTGATCTCTGCTATCAAATGGTCAAGCGCAAACGCCTGTGCAAAATTATCCTTGTAAAGCAGATCAAAGTGTCTTGTGAGTTTCTTGATGCATCTTTCGTCGAACAGGTCATAGACTTTGTTTTTGGATTCGGTCATTTTGCCGTCCTTGACGTAGTGCTGTGTCCAGTAGCTTTCTTCTTTCGACTCGATATAAGTCCTGTGACCGTTCTTTTTCAACGTGTAGATATAATGCAGCAGCGCAAAAGATGCTTTGGCTGTTTCGGTCATGTCAAGGTGCTTTTCGGCGAGGTATTCCAGCACAATGGTCAGATGTCCTCCGTGTGCGAATGTGATCTTTGACTTGTATTCATGTCCGAAGAAGTCATAGATCTCGTCAAAATCCGATTCAAAACCGACGCCCATTATCATTCGTTCGAGCAGGACGGGGTCTTTTATCTGCTCATCGTAGAACTTGTCCCAGACTTCTGCGAGTAATGTCTTTGTTTTGCCGTCGGGCGTTTTTTCCTCAAAATAGTGGGAAGTGCCGAAAAGCACCTTTTCGCCCCATTTGTTTGTGAACTCGTAGTTTTTGTTCTCCTCGATGAGCTTGTCAAGCGCTTTCATCGGCTGTTCAAAATCAGCCTCGCCTTTGGCAGCTTTCTTTTTGCCGCCGATAACAGAGGCAGGGAAGAACTTTGCAAATGTCTTTTCGCACTCGCTTATAAAGTCCTTGTCCAGCTTTGGCTCATAGCTGTCGCTCTCGGAGTAAAAGCCGTAGCCGTAGACTTTTTCCTGCTTTTCAGCGCCACCCTCTGTCAGCTGGTCGATGAGTATCTGTTCTTTCGATGTCGGCTTTTCTATCAGCTTGGCAAGCGGCAGACAGCGCTTATAAAGCTCTGCACGCTTTTCGTCTTTGCCGATCTGCATTATGATATCAAGTCCTGCGGTGCGCTTTTCCTCTTTCTTGTCGCTGACAAGGCGCTTTGCGCACTCGAAAAGCTCGTCATCACCCATACCTAAAAGCAGCTCGATAATGCTCTCACGCACGTCGGCAGCCTTGTAGCGCAGCATATCCTCAAGCATTTTGTAATGCTTGGGCTGCAGCTTCTGCTTTTGCTCCTTGATTATCATATACGCCTTTTTGCGTGAGTATTCCTCTCTGTCTGCGATCTCGGAAACGAGCATATCCATTTGTATCTCGGTCTTAGGATCCGAAAGCAGCATTTCTATCTCGGCACGGCGTGTGCCGTAGTTTGAAACATCGACCTCGGAGATCTTTTGGCACATCGTGTCTATTTTGTCGTTGTCCTGCAGCACGGCAGCAACAAAGACAAGGCTCTTGACAATGCTGCTCTTTGTCAGCTTTTCGGTGTTCCATGGGAACACGCAGGGTGAGAATTCGAGTTCTTTCTTCGGTATCTGCTCATATATCGAAAACAGCGCATCATAGACCTTTTCAGCCTCTTTTTTGCTTTCAAAGCATTCCTTGAAACGCAGCTTCGGGTCAAACAGATTGAAGTTGAGAGTTCCGCACATAAACAGGTGGCTCGATATGAGCGCCATAATGTCAAGCTCGCTCGTGTGTGTCAGCAGCAGATGCTTTGCCAGATCCGCACGCAGCTGTCTGCTCCACAGCTCACGGATAAAATATGACGCTGCGGCAAGCTGCGGGTGAGTGCCGCTTTCGCAGTATTTTTCAACAAGCTCTTTGCACTTGACGGCATCGAAAACAGCTGTTGCCCACAGACCAATGTGGACTTTCATCGCATCGTCCGAATCAAGACAGTCTTTTCTGCACTTTTCATCTACAAGGCAGCTGTTGATAAGCTCGAGTGTCTTACCGCTTATGCGGTCAAGGTCGCCCGACTCGGCAGCAACGATCCCTGTCCATGTGCCGATCGCACGCTTTATTGCCGAGTATCTTATCAGGTCGTTGTCTGTTATCACGCCGAGGATATGCTTGAAAGCTGTGATGTTTGCGCAGTCAACGCTTTCGCATATGACCTGGCGCAGACCCTCCTGCAGTTTTGCTGCAAGCAGAAGCTTTCCTGCAAGCTCGTGCAGTTCGCTGCTGTTGCTGGTAAATGCCGCACGCAGCATACCGTATGTCAGATTGCCGTCAGAGCCCGAACCGAGCACCTCGCTGACATATCTTATCGTTTCGGGCATAACCTTGTCTATGCAGTATGCCACATCTTCCTCGATTATGTAGCCCGGGTACATCTCTATGCAGGCACGCTCTCCCTCGGTCAGTTCGCCCTTTGCTATCCGTTCAAACGACTTCTGCACGGTGGTGCTTGAGGTGTACGAATTGATGATGCTGTGTATTTTATCGGCATACAGCGAATAATCGCTGCTGCGGAACGGTCTGCGATTGTATCCAAGCGAATATGTGCAGCGGCGGCACTCATCAACGCTGTAAAGCAGCGAGTCTTTCAGCTCATCTGCCACAATAGTGCCGAACAGTGATTTAAGCTCTTTCTTTACAAAGTCAGACGGCTTTTTGTATTTCCCGCTTTTAAGACCTTCCTCAAGCACCTTGTAAAGCTCGCTGTTAGAGCCTTTGCCTTTTGAATATGAGTTTGCGATAAAGTCCTTTACCTTTTCGGGCACCTTTTCGCTCTGCTTGTTATATCCTTCTCTGCGCTCGTTCTGATAACCCCTGACGAGCTCTTCTCTTTCTGCCTTTTGCACTGCTGTCAGCTTTTCCATTTTAGTACATCCTCCCCGCAAGTAATGTCAGTCTTATAAATGTAAGTGTGTCGCCCTCGCTTATTTTTATCTTCTCGTCGGGCGAGCTTAGTTCCTTATCGCCTATGAAAACACGATATATCCCGTCTTCAAATGCCTGCAAAGCGTTTTCGATCGCCTTTTGCAAGTCGGGCTCCTTTTCCCCGTAGTTTATCCCGAAAGCTATCTTTCCGACATCGGACATATCCGTTATCTGCTGTGTGGTCAGCGGTCTTGGCGTGCTGTCCTGCCTGCGCTTTTCATATTCTTTCACGCAGACCGTGACCGTCATCGTTATAAGCTCCCTCACCGTCTGCGGCGCTTGCGAAAGCTCAAACGGTATCGGTGCGACTCTTTGCTTTCTCTGTCCTATCTGTTTGATGTTGACATTTACCGTCATTGTCTTCACCCATTTCTTTTGTCTATGAAAAACGGCTTTACGGTAAAAACACATAAAGCCGTTGTTTTCAAAGTGATCTTAGCGTAAACTCTCCGCTGTCAAAAATGACATAGCTGTGTGCCGAGTTCTCTTTCGGCAAAGCCACCGAGCCGCAGTTTACATATGTAAACTTTCCGCAGTCCTTTATTATCGGAACGTGCGTGTGTCCGCAGAGCAGATAATCACCATCTGCAAGCGGCGGCGGCTGGTCGGGCGAGAATTTATGCCCGTGCGTCAGAAACATTCTGCACCCGTCAGCGTATATCCAGCAGTAATCCGCAAGAACAGGGAAGTCCAGCACCATCTGGTCAACTTCCGTGTCGCAGTTGCCGCGAATGCAGAGTATCTTGTCTTTCAGCGGGTTGAGCATCGCAATTACTTTCTTTGGGTCATGTCCCTGCGGCAGATCGTTTCTCGGTCCGTGATACAGGATATCACCCAGAAGAACGAGCTTTTCAGCTCCGCTTTGCTCAAATGCGCCCAGCATCTTTTCACACCAGTATGCCGAGCCGTGTATATCAGATGCAATAAAAAGTCTCATATCAGCTTTCACTGACCTTTCCCGAAAGCTCGTTGTAATGCGGCTTCAGAACGTTATAATACTCACAGCCCTTTTTGCGCTGGAACTCTTTGACCATGCTGATATAGAACTCTCTCTTGTTGACGGTCGAGTCAATGCACTTGCGCACCCTGTCGATGTCATCAGGCTCGCAGAGTCCGCTAAGCAGCTCGGCAAGTCTGTCGGATGCCTGCGTGACCTCCTCGGGAACTGTCTCAATGACTATCTCGGTCTGCTCCTGCTGTTCAAAGCCGGGAGCGGAAGCCTCGGGGTTTTCCTCGGCATATTTTTCCTTGAGCTTGAGATACTTGCTTTTTACAGCCTTGTAAATATCCGTGCCCTGCTGCTTATATATCTTGGCAAGTGAGTTGTGGAACTCTTCCTTCGTTTCCGAGCTTACAAACAGAGATTTGACCTTGTCATAGCTGCCCTTGCTGCAGCTGCCGTCAAGCAGAGCGGTGAACATCTCGTCAAATGAAAGTGCAGCCTTTGCAGGCTTTTTCTTTGCTTTTGCAGCCTGTTTCTTAGGCTTTTCCGGCTTTTCAGCCTTTTGCTCTATCTGCTCTTCCTGCGGCTCCGGCTCGGGCTGAGCCTGTGGCTGTGCAGGCTGTTCGGCCTCTGCCTCGGCAGGTTCCTGCTCTGTCTGCAAGCCGTCACCGTATTCGATAGCGCCCTTTATCGTCCTTGTCCTGTAAACGAGGGTGCTCGGAGCGTCAATGTAATTTCCGCCCCAGAAAGCGTGCAGAAAATCAAAGCCTCTGTCGTTGCTGATAACAAAAATATGGGTGTATATCTCTTTTGCCACCATGTAACCGAGCAGCGTTGAAAGCTGGAAATCAAGCGCATTCTTGCCGCCGACGCTCACCTTGAAATACTCGATGTCCGCCTTTGATGACAGCACTTTCTGATGCATCTCAAAGCTCAGCGTGTCGGAGTTTTCGCTGAAAAAGATTATAACGCTGTCAGTCTCTTCGAGCTTGTCGATGCCCTCAAGACCCTTTGACTTTACGTTTTCAAAATCAATAAGATATATCTTCAAAATCTTTCTTTCCTTTCGGTGTCGTATCACTGACTTCTCTTGAATTTGATCCATACGATCGCAAACAGCGTGATGAATCCTCCGAAGAACAGACCGATCGTAATGTAGATCCTTGTGTTGCTCATTTTGTTTTCTGATTTTGATTCATCGACCTCAACGAGCTGTTCAAAACTGTATTTTTTAGATCTTACCTGCTCGTCAACGAGCTTTGCGATTTCCTTGTGACCCTCAGCGTTCGGGTGGATATCGTACTGGTCGATGTTGGTGAGTTCCTTACTCTTGCCTGCAAATGAAGCTGCTACGTCACACACGAGGTAATTCATACTGCCGTCCTTGTTTGTGGCATTTGATGTGATGATGTTGTTGAGCTCTGTTATCTTTTCACCGATGATGTTTGAGAGCATTTCGATGCTCTTGTTTGAATCAAGAGGGTTGTAGACCGTCTGGAACACGATGACTGCATCTGTCTTTGAACGGACAGCACTGATTATCTTCGGCACGTTTATCTTGAAATTGGTCAGGTTCTCGTTAATCTTTTCGAGCCGGCCGTTGATCTTTGAAAGCACCGAAGGCTTTGCAAGCTGTGAGGTGTCAAAGTTCTTGATATCTGCCTGCGATTTGATGCCGAGATCTTCCGAAAGGAAATCCAGTGCAGGACCCATTATGTCATTTCCGCCTATCGAGATAACAACTGCGTTGCTTCCGAAAAGATACTTGTCAAGCTCGCCGCCCTCAAGTTTTTTCACAAGGTCGTCAGAGGTATCTCCCGAAACAGCACCATTCTTTTCTACACTGTCGCAGGTGCCTTCGAGTTCCTTTTTGTACTGCTCGCCGATGATCGATGCATAGCCGTCCTTCGGATCCGAGCCTGTTCCCGTGTAACCCTCGAGCCCATAGCCCGCAGCTATCGAATCACCGAGAAAAACTATCGTCTGCGGAACGGGAAGTTCTTTCTTCACGACCTCCATTTTTGTTTCAGCGTGACAGGTCAGCGCACAGCTTATCGCCGCCGCACCTGCGATCACAGCTGATATCAGTCTTTTTATCATATCATTTTCCCCCATAAATGTAAGGCTAATATCTGTTCTTGTGTATACTATTATCTATTATAACACAACTGTTATATTTCTTCAAGGGTTTTGACAAAATTCTTGAAAAGTGTCGGCAAATGTGTTATACTTATGGTGAAAATATATATTTCAGGGAGGTAGCTGTTTGTGAATACAGTTTTGGACGAATTTCTTGAGCAGGAGGTCACCGATGTGACCTATGAGGATCTTTTCAACTTTATCAGCTCACGCCACTTGTGCAGAGGCACGTTTGAGTGCCTTAACCACGTTGTGATGAAGGTGTCATCATCTCAGCTGATAATCTTCAAAACCTTTGTCGGTGCAGAGAACACCAAGGCGCAGGACGCCGTGCTCGTTGCAAAGGACTATCTGCTCATGAAGATCAACAGCAAGGCTTACAAAATGAATTTCAGCAGGATCAAGAGCGTGCTTGACAACTGATGACGGGAGAACACTATGGGAACACCTTTGGCAGAACGCATAAGACCGAACAGTCTCGATGAGGTCGTCGGTCAGAAACATCTCGTCGGCGAGAACAAGCCGCTGCGCAGGATAATCGAGAGCAAAAGAATACCGAATATGATATTCTACGGTCCTTCGGGTGTCGGCAAGACGACGCTTGCACGCCTTATTGCAAGAAGCACCGATATGGAGCTGCACAAGCTCAACGGAACATCTGCGTCGATAGCCGATATCAAGGAGATAATCGCACAGACCGAGACGTTCGGCGGCATCAACGGCATTCTTCTTTACCTCGACGAGATACAGTATCTGAATAAAAAACAGCAGCAGTCGCTTCTTGAGTTCATCGAGGACGGGCGCATAACGCTCATTGCATCAACGACCGAGAATCCGTACTTTTATGTGTACAATGCGATAATCAGCCGCAGCACTATGTTTGAGTTCAAACCCGTCGAGCCTGATGATATTCAGGCGGCGGTCAGACGTGCCTTTCAGTTTATGGCGCAGGAGCTTGGCAGAAAGCTGGTGCTTGAAAACGGCGTGGTCGAGCATATCGCACACGGCTGCGGCGGCGATGTAAGAAAGTCGATGAACACCGTCGAGCTTTGCTGTCTCAGCGCAGATAACGACGGCGAGAACCTTACCGTGCGCATGGAGCTTGTCAGACAGCTCACCCAGCGCAGCAACATGCGCTATGACAGAAGCGGCGACGAGCATTACGATATCCTTTCGGCGCTGCAAAAATCTATAAGGGGTTCAGATCCCGATGCAGCTGTGCATTACGCAGCAAGGCTGTGTGAGGCAGGGGACATCATCTCGCTGAGCAGGCGTCTGCTGGTCATCGCCAGCGAAGATGTCGGGCTTGCCTATCCGATGGCAGTGCCTATTGTCAAAGCCTGCGTTGACAGCGCAATGCAGCTTGGTCTGCCTGAGGCAAGGATCCCGCTTGCAGAGGCTGCCGTGCTGCTCGCAACAGCGCCGAAATCAAACAGCGCATATCTCGCAATGGACAGAGCGCTTGCCGACATCAGAAACGGCGAGGGTGCAACTATCCCGAGAAATCTGCAGAACAAGCATTTCGACGGCGACGATGCAGCCGTCAAGGGTCAGCACTATCTCTATCCGCACGATTACCCTGACCATTGGGTGAAACAGCAGTATCTGCCCGACAATCTGCAGGGCAGAAAATACTACGAGTACGGTGACAACAAGACAGAGCAGACCGCCAAAAACTACTGGGATAAGATAAAGAAATAGTTACAATCTGTAATAATTTGTGCACAGTTTGTTTGCGAAATCTTGTAACTATTT
>CAMYUO010000066.1 GCA_947302065.1 uncultured Clostridia bacterium
ACCGCCTTTACTGGCTCGGACGCTACACAGAAAGATCGTTCATCACCCTCAAGTCGCTTGACAGGCTGTACGATAAGATGATAGACGATTCCCACGGCTACACCGAATACCTCGGGTATTTCGGACTTGCCGACACATATGAAAACAGCCGTGATTTTATCCGCAGATTTCTTTACGACGAAAACAACCCGCACTCCGCAGCATACAGCCTTGAAAGAGCTTATGACAACGGCATCGTTCTGCGTGAGGAGATATCAACAGCTTCGCTTTCCTTTCTGCAGATGGCAAAGGACACGCTTATCCGCTCGCAGAGCAGCACAAACACACGTCTGTCGCTGCTGCCGCTGGAGGATATCCTCTACGGTTTCTGGGGCAGCGTGAACGAGCACATTTACGATGATGAGATAAGAAACATAATCTACATCGGAAAGACTATCGAACGGCTGGATCTGTATATCAGAATGAAATATCCGTTTGCGACGGTCGAAAAGGAATTCATAAGGCTGTGCAAGAATCTCAACCGTGTGCCAAAGGCTACGCCTTACAGATACAACACGAAATATCTGTCACAGCTTGTGGAGATACTCGGCTCGCAGAGCGAATATGAAAGCAATGCGGACAAGGCTATAACAAGTCTCGGACACCTGTTCGATACCTCGGAGGTGACGGTATGAAAAAGGTCAATTACTACTATTCGACAAAGCTGACCTTTGATGACTATGTTCACGATCACAGCTTTGCACTGCGTGTGATACCGCCCGAAACGGACACACAGAAGATTCTTTCATGCAGCCTTGACATCTCGCCTTATGTTTCGGCACAGCAGACGGTCGATGCTTTCGGCAACAACGTCACCGCAGGTTATCTCAAGGGCGATCACCGCTTTCTTGATTTTGAGATAAAGGGCACAGCCGAGGTCGATCACACAAAGCACAGGACAGACTATATGCCCTGTTATCTTTACCAGTCGCAGTATACTGTTCCCGACGATGAATTGAAAGATTTTTACGGGCAGATAAAGGCAAAATGCACGGGGACAGTTCAGGACAAGGCGGCGTTCTTATGCAGCGAGCTGTCGGACGTTTTCGGTTACCACAAGGGTGTGACGGACACATCGACGACAGCGGCACAGGCGTTTGCGCTGAAAGAAGGAGTGTGTCAGGATTTTTCACACATACTCATCTCGCTGCTGCGAATGGACGGCATAGCGGCTCGATACATCGCAGGACTTGCGTTCTGTGACGGCGAAACACACTCTTGGGTCGAATACTGGACGGGCGATCACTGGGAAGGCATCGACCCTGCAAACAACTGCCCTGTCAACGACGATTATCTTATCATTGCGCAAGGCAGAGACTTCCGTGACTGTGCGATAGACAGAGGTGTTATGTACGGACAGTACACACGATCGCTGCAGCTCGTGAGGTCAGTGCTGACTTAAAAATGGAAGGGATAAGACCAATGAACATTACAGTTGCAAGTGCGGCACTTGCGGTAAACGAAAAACTGAATATCAAAAAGAGACGTATAAAAAACGGCAAAAGCAAAACACGCCTCAGCCTTGTTACAGGCACGCACGGCGATGAGCTTGAAGGGCAGTATCTCGCTTACATGGTCGGCAGCTATATCGACGAACACATAGACCTGCTCGACGGCATAGTTGACATCTACCCTGCTCTGAATCCTATGGGGATAGACTCGATAACCCGTGGGATACCGATGTTTGATCTTGATATGAACCGCATATTCCCCGGCTCGAAAAGCGGCACGATGGCAGAGGTGATATGCTCGGCTATCGCTGACGACCTTGCTGGCTCGGACATCTGCATAGATGTTCATTCGAGCAACATCTTCCTCAGGGAGATACCGCAGATAAGAATGAGCGTGCCGACAGCTGAAACTCTTCTGTCTTACGCTGAGATGATGAATGTAGATCTTGTATGGATACACGAATCGGCGACGGTTCTTGAATCAACACTTGCCCACACTCTAAATACACGAGGAACGAAAACGCTCGTAGTGGAAATGGGTGTGGGTATGCGTATTACTAAGCAATACTGTGACCAGCTCTTCGACGGCGTTTTCAATCTGATGAAAGAACTTGGTATGTGGAAAGGCGAGACAGCATTTGTGCGCACGCCGATAATCTCACAGGGACGTGAGGTCGGCTTTGTCAACTCGGATGCTGCAGGCATTTTCGTGCCGTGTGCAGCCTTCGGTGATACAGTGAAAAAGGGCGACCACATAGGTGATGTTGTCGATCCGCTGACATCGGCAGTCGTTGAAAAGGTCGAGGCGGTGTGTGACGGAATGCTGTTCACACTGCGTGAATACCCTGTCGTTTACGGCGGCTCACTGCTTGCGAGGATACTTCAGCCGGGCGTTTCGGGAGGTGGCGAAAAATGAAAAAGAAAGTTTTGTTCTCACTTCGTTCGCCCTACCGTGAACAGCTGGATATAATCGGCTTTTGTTTCGGCAGCGGCAGAAAAACTGCGGCGATAGTCGGCGCTATGCGAGGCAACGAAGTTCAGCAGATGTTCGTTTGCAGCCGTATGGTGCAGGAGCTGAAAAAGCTCGAGGCACAGGGAAAGATAACAGACGGCTGTGAGATAATGGTCATACCCTGCGTCAATTACTACTCGATGAACATCGGCAAGCGCTTCTGGGCGATGGACAACACAGACATCAACCGGATGTTCCCCGGGTATGATCTGGGCGAAACGACACAGCGTATCGCTGACGGCCTTTTCTCACAGATAAAGGACTATGAATACGGCATTCAGCTTGCAAGCTTTTATCAGCCGGGCAACTTTCTGCCTCACGTCAAAATGATGGACACGGGTTTCAGCAACCCCGAGCTGATGAAAGATTTCGGACTTGAATTCGGATTGATACGCAAGCCTCGTCCGTATGACACCACAACGCTCAATTACAACTGGCAGGTGTGGGAGACAAAGGCATTCTCGGTCTATGCCAACGCCACAGACGACATTGACGAAGATGCGGCAGACGATGCGGTATACGCAATACTGCGCTTTCTTGACAAGCACAAAGCGGTGAGCACCACCACGCCGCCGGGATACAACACAAAGATGATCAACGAGGCAAGCACAATGCAGATACGCTCTGAGCACGCAGGCATTTTCAAGAGCCTTATCGAGATAGGCAAGCGTGTGGGCAAGGGCGATGTGCTCGGCGTGATAACAGACCCGCTTGACGGCGAGCTTATCTCGGAGATAAAAAGCACGGTGTCGGGAACGGTATACTTTGAGTATCACGATCCGCTTATCAACTCAAACACCGTTTGTTTCAAGATAATCAAGTAAGACGGAGGCAGAAAATGATAACACTCAATGACTATCTATTCTCGGGCAACACTGTGCTGAAGATACTGCATCAGTATTCGGCAGACCTGAAAGCATCGGCAATCGGCGAGCACAATCCGATAGATCTTGCGCACAGCAATTTTCTGATACAGATAATCGAGCTGCTCGAGCACAATGACTTTCTTACCTCGCAGTCACAGAGGATAAAGGAATTCTACAAATACATGACAGGCAGATACCCGTTCCTTGCGTTCACGTTCAAGGGCAGGATAAAGTCGCTGATACGGGCTGAGGAAAAGTTCAACGGATATATTCTCGAATACATCTATGATTATTACAAGGCGAACGGGCGCTACCCGAGCGATGCGGAGATAAAAAACAGCCTTATCTGTTTCCGTGACCTCATCGCATACAGGATAGTCATATCCCTGCCGCAGTGCCACATCTCACAGGGTGAGAGCGCATAGCAGCAGGAGCTTGGATATCTTTACGAGATAGCGAATGTGCTGCCTGATTTTCTTGAACAAAGAGGCTTCACCGCAGAGCTTTCGGGCTTGCCTGCGCAGGACGGGAAAACAGGACTTGATGACGGCATCAGAGACTATTACCGTGACTATGTGCACACGCCCAGACCGTCGGGTTACAGCTCGCTGCACATAACTTTCTATGATAACCTTGCACGCTGCTACACGGAATTGCAGCTGCGCACAAAGGATATGGACGACTATGCCGAGATAGGCGAAGCGAACCATTTCGGATATGAAAAGCGGCAGGAAGAGAGCCGCAGCAAGCGGGACATCATCCCCAAAGGCGAATGCAGATACTTTGACGATGCGTATGAACGGCTCGTCAGACTGCTCGAACTTGATCTTTCAAAGGTCAATGTCAATATGTTCAGGGCGATCAACAACCAGCTCATCAATGACGGCTGCGGACTTTTCAGAGGACGGCAGATCCTCCCGTTTGAACATCTGTCAAGATTTCAGAACGATCTGATCGACTGACCGTTAAGAAATAGTGAACAAACAAAGGCGTTTTCATTGCGAAAGCGCCTATTTTGGTGCAAAAAGTGATATGTGCTTTGGCATTTGAGGTTTGTCACAGATGATGTGCCGAAGCACAATACACTGCAAGATAAATCTGACAGTTATCAATGATTAAGACTAATTTGTCGGTCTGTTTGAAATCATTTTAGTGATATATCACATAATTGCGAATGTGCGTTGACACTGTGCAGACGCATTTGCTATAATACGGACATAGAAACAACAAAGCAGGCAAAGGCGTCTTGAAAGTCTTTGCCTGCTTTTGTTTTTCGGGAAGGTGATATGAAATGCTTGAAACAACGGAAAACAGAAATGTTGAGATAATGCTGGACAATGTCGGCATGACATACGATGCCGCCGACGGAAAGAAAGTTCAGGCTCTTACAAATGTAACGATGGACATACACAAGGGCGAGTTCATATCACTGCTCGGTCCTTCGGGATGCGGAAAGACGACACTGCTTCGCATCATAGCAGACCTTCTGCAGCCGACATCGGGTAAGGTGCTGGTGAGCGGGGACTCGCCGAGAGAAGCCCGCCTGAAACGCAAATATGCAATGGTGTTCCAGAGTGCAACACTGTACGACTGGCGCACAGTCATCAAGAACGTTGAACTTCCGCTTGAGATAACACACGAGAGCAAATCCGAACGCAGACAGCGTGCGATAAAGATGCTCGATCTTGTCGGGCTTTCGGAATTTTCAGATCATTATCCACGCCAGCTCTCAGGCGGTATGCAGCAAAGAGTCGGCATCGCAAGAGCGCTTATGCTGCAGCCCGAGATACTGCTCATGGATGAGCCTTTTTCCGCACTTGACGAGTTCACAAGGGAAAAGCTGCACGTCGATCTGCTGAAGATCTGGCGAAAGACAAACAAGACTATTATTTTCGTTACACATAACATCTCCGAATCCGTATTCCTGTCGGACAAGGTCTGTGTATTATCGCCGCACCCCGGAAGGCTTTCTGCGGTGATAGACATTGATCTCCCACGCCCGAGACATATGGAGATAAGAGACACACCCGAATTCACCGCTCTCGTTTCAAAGGTCAGAAACAGCTTTGAGGGCGTTTAGGAGCTGATCTTAATGAAGATCGTCAGAAAGATAACAGGTTCAAAACTGTTTTTCACGCTGCTGTGGATAGCAGCACTGATAATCATATGGGAAGTTTTCGCTTATCAGGTCGAACAAACAAAGAGAACGCCCGAGAATGTTCTTCCGCATCTGAGCGGAGTGGTAGATTCGATAACGAGCGACAAAAAGATAAACGGCTCACAGACAGCATTTCAGATGGTCATGGAAAACGCAGGCGCCACCCTTTCCCGTGCAGCGATAGGATATGTCATCGGCATAGCACTTGGTTTCATACTTGCATTGGTGATGAGCCTGTCGGGAATAGTCGAAAAGATAGTGTTCCCGTATCTGATGCTTATACAGATTATCCCGATACTCGGCATGGCGCCGATAATAAATGCGATAACGGGTGACATCGCTGCCAGCCGTATCGTTATTGCGGCGATACTGACATTCTATCCTGTGGCGGCAAACACTCTCGCAGGATTCAAGGCTGTAAAGCGTGAGTCTCACGAGCTGATGTATTCATACTCGGCAAACAAATTCCAGCTTTACACGAAAATGATGATACCATCGTGTATCCCGTATTTTTTCACAGGACTGAAAATATCTGCACCGATGGCGATAACGGCATCTATCCTTGTGGATACCCTGCAGGGCGGCGTAGGACTCGGATGCCTGCTGTCGCAGTCGCTCAAGGGTGCAATGACAAGATATGTGTTCTGGGATATAGTATTTTTCAGCGCAATAATAGGAATACTCAGCTTTTACCTTATCGGGATCATCGAAAAGCTGCTGTGTCCCTATAAAAAGCTTGAACAGAAAGGAAGATGAGTTATGTCTGCAAGACCAAACAGCAAACGCAGAAATGCAGTGCAGTCGGCTGTTCTTCCTCTGGCATTCGGTGCTGTGCTCGTCACAGCGTGGCAGACAGGGCTGCTGCACAAGCTGCTCAACACAGATGAATATGTACTGCCCTACCCCACAAGGATACTTACTATCATCGGCGAAAACTCGGATAAGATAATGGAAAACGTATGGGCATCGCTCGAGGTCGCATTGCTCGGTCTGGTGTTCGGCTCGATACTCGGATATCTTATCGCAGTGTTCGCAGCGGCATTCACAAAGATAGGAAGCGGCAGTCTGACTATCATTTCATCGTTCAACGCAATACCGATAGTTGCTCTTGCACCAGTTATCATCAACTGGACAAAGGACGTAAGTCCCGAAGCAGAGGTCAGGAGCACGGTCGCAAAGGTCGTGATAGTGACGATAGTCTGCATGGCATCTATGAGCGTCAACGCATACCGAGGACTCACCGAGCTGCCCGCATTCTCACAGGATCTGATGAAAACATACGGAGCAGGCAGGATAACAGAATTTGCAAAGCTAAGGCTGCCCAACAGCGTTCCATATATCTTCACCGCACTGCGTGTGAGCGTACCTGTGAGCATCATAAGCGCACTCGTCAGCGAATACTTTGCCGAATATGTCATCGGCGTCGGCAGACAGATCCGTGAAAACATTCTCATCGCACAATACTCAACAGCATGGGCATATATCATCGTTGCGTGCGTTATCGGCATCGCAATGTATGTGCTGCTCATCGCAGCAGAAGCATTAGTTTTAAAAAAGCGCAGGTAACTGCTCTTGATAAACCCCACTATTCTAAGGAGGCATTTTTATGAGACTATCCAAAAAGGCTCTGGCAGTTCTTATCACTGCCGCAATGATCACATCAGCAATGACCGCTTGTTCGTCATCTTCATCTTCCGCAGATGCAAGCTCGGCAAGCAGCAGCTCAACAGCAGGTTCTTCATCTGTTGACGGTGCGACCGCAGACGGTGACCGCATCATCGCAGCTGCAAAGGAGGGTAAAGTCGGAAACTGGGGTCTTGGAAACGAATATGAGATCTTCGCTCTGCTGACCAAGTACGGTCAGGAAAATAAATTCATTTCACAGGCATTCGATATGGACGGCTTTGACGACGGTTCTATCACGCTCGCATCGGCAATGACCTACAACGAGCTGGGACTTGTAAAGAACGACTATGAGGGCGGCTACAAATACGGCGACAAGGTCGGTATCATCGACATGAACGACGAGGGCGTAGCAATGCTTGAAGACAACCTGTTCTGCACAAAGGAATTTGCACAGAAAAATCCTAACACAGTAAAGGCTTTCATTGCCGCATCCATGAAGGGCTGGAAGTATGCTTGTGAAAATCCCGAAGAGGCAGCAAAGATCGTTTACGAGGCAGGCTCGTCAGTATCATCCGATCATCAGGCATACATGGCATCTGAGGTAAAGAAGCTGTGCGAGACAGACACCAAGGGCAACAAAGTAACCGATTACGGCAAGATGGACGAGGCTGCTATGCAGCAGACACTCGACCTTGCAAAGAAGTATATCAAACTCGATGACAGTGCGGCTGCCGACAAGCTCAAGGGGCTGACTCTTGACGATATCCGCAGTACGTCATACTGGGAAGAAGCAATGAAGGAAAGCTTTGACAAGCCTGAA
>CAMYUO010000067.1 GCA_947302065.1 uncultured Clostridia bacterium
CACGCAGCACCATTTCATTTATGTCGATAGGCTTTACCATATAGTCATCGGTACCTGCGATAAAGCCCTCCTGTTTATCTTCAAATGTTTCTTTTGCCGTTACCATCAGTATCGGCAGGTCATAATTTGCACGGCGCAGCTGTCTTGTCAGCTCATAGCCGTCCATATTCGGCATCATAACGTCCGAGATTATGAGGTCGATATTGGTTTTTTCCATTACGTCGAGCGCTTCCATGCCGTCGCTTGCAGTATGGCACGAATATCCGTGCTGTTTGAGCGCTGCGCCCATCAGCTTTCTCAGGCTGGCATCGTCTTCAACAACTAATATCTGGAACATCTGACACTCTCCCTTTCTGTTTTGAATCGTTAAAATTCACTTCCCCAAGTGCTGACCTCAGTTTACAATAAAATTATGAACTAGTGATTAATGAACCCGAGAAACAGGTCAATCTTGTGCAAGGTGCACAACTACGCAACCGAAAACGTTTGAGAAGTTTGTAGACAATGCAATCAAAAAAGTTTTTGTTAACTCCCGATAATTCATTTTGGGTTCACATAGGGCTGTTATTATATATACAACAACAAGAGAAGAAACCTCTTCAAAGACTTTTGACATTGAGTTAAACTTAAAGTCAGTTATATCTTTTCTGCGATTCCCCAAGTCGCCATAGCATGATTTTAAGTTTGACTGAATGTCAAAAAAATCCCTTTCATAATTCCATAAAGAATTAAAGCTCATCTTCCCGGATGAGTTTTAATTTTGCCCTCGCGCGGGCGGCGCTTGTCCGTCGCATAGCAGTCTCATGTGACGGATATTTTGTTTCGCTCCGAGCAAAAAAATTCGTTTATCAGCTCGTTGATACGGGCTTTTATTTTTATAGGAGGTGCGGTATGCACGAATTCCCAGAGTTTATGAAAAGGCAGGCTAACATCATTCCCAAGAGCCAGCAGAACACGCCCGACATCACAGGCTACTACTATACTGCCAATGACGGCAGCCAGATGGCGTTCTGGTCATACTCTGCTGACAGGGTCTCCAAGGAGCACATGCACGATTACGATGAATACATGATATGCGTTGAGGGCGAATATATCGTTACGATAAACGGTGAAGAGACCGTTCTGCACGCAGGCGACGAGCTGTTCATACCAAAGGGTGCGATGCAGGGCGGACGTGTCAAGGCAGGCACACGCTCTATCCACGCTTTCGGCGGTGTGAGGGTAAAGCCAGATGTTTGAGATAAAGCCATACGGCGAGGACATGAAGCGTGAGCTGTTTGAGCTGACTGCAAAATGCTTTGAGCAGTGCGGCAAGGTCTTTGAGCCGGACGGCAGGCACGCCTTTTACAATGATATACCGCACAATTTCGTGCAGTTGTGGTGCATGTTTGACGGTGAAACGATGATCGGCACGGTCGGACTGAAAAGGCTGTCCGATGACAGCTGTGAGCTGAAAGCGCTGTATCTTGAGCAAAAGTATCAGGGCAGAGGTCTCGGGCGGCGGCTTGCACAGACGGCGATAGACTTTGCAAGGAAAAAAGGCTATGCAGAGATGTATCTTGACTGCATGTCGTCGAGTGTGAACGCCGTGGCACTCTATGAACGGCTCGGATTTCATAAAGCTGCGAAATATAACAAAAATAATTTTGCAGATATTTTTATGAAAATGTCTCTTCAGCAGCCGCAAACCCTTTAGGCATAGGCTTTTGACAGTCCAAAAAAATTCTCAAAAAATTTTTGGCAGACCCCCGAAAATTCATATTCGGTTCATTTAGGCCTGTTATTATATAGTTGTCAAAGGGAGAGAGAACTCCCCGAGGCACTTAAAATCGAATCGGTATCTTCCGGGTGCCCCCAATAATAGCCCGAAGATCAATCAATAGATATTCTAAAAATTTCCCTTTCATAATTCCAATGATTAAATACTTACTTCTTTTGAGGAGTGGGTATTTAATCATTTTTAGGGACTTTTTTCACGGTACATCAAAGACCCCGACGCATTTGCATCGGGGTCTTGTCATTTTCAGCTGATAGCATATTTTGCGGAATACTCTGCGAGCTTTTCCTCGTAGGTCTTGGGACCGTTCTTATGCAGCTTGTCGAGATACTCGTGCTTTTTGAGGGTCGAGTATTCCTGTCTGCTGGTGAGCGGGTAAACTGCGATATTTGAGCAGTGGTCGGATATTCTCTCGACATTGGTGAGGATATCGATGAAGTGCACGCCGACATCGACCTTGCAGATGCCCGATTTTGCACGGTTGATATGCACTGATTTAAGCTCCTCAACGATCCGGTCAACGACTTCCTCGAGCGGCTCGACCTCTATCATATCCTCTATCTCCATAGACTCTGTTGCCTTGATAGCAAGCTCGATTATCTCGCTGATGGCGGCAAATGTTATGCGCAGCTCCTCACGGGCCTGTGCGGAAAAGCTTGCCTCGGCATCATACAGCGCCTCGGCTGTTTCAAGGATATTGATAGTATAATCACCTATTCTCTCAAACTCGGAGATAAGGTGGAAATATGCGGTCACACGGCGTGACTCGTCCTCGTTGAGTCCGCAGTCGTTGAGCTTGATAAGATACTGACCGACTCTGTCCTCGAGCCTGTCGATAGTATCCTCACGCTCTCTGATGTTCTCTGCGAGCTTGGGATCGAAGTCGTCGATGTTGGCATAAAGGTCAACAACAGCCTTGAAGTTCTTCTGCGCCTGAATGCCCATCTGCACAACAGCCTCGCTGGTCTGTGCGATAGCAACGTTCGGCGTAACGAGGAATCTCTCATCGAGGGTATCCTCTTCAAGCTCGTCCTCGTCCTCACCCGGCTTATCTCTTACTGTGAGGCAGGCAAGCTTTTCAAGCAGACCTGCGAACGGAATGAAGATAGCTGTAACCACGAGGTTGAATATGGTGTGGAAATTGGCGATATCGCCCGTTGTGAACTCTTTGTTCCAGAACGACCATCCGACCGTAGCTTGTATGGTATAGATCGCTATGAGGAAGAGTATCGTACCGATGAGGTTGAAATAGAAATGCAGCAGACCTGCACGCTTTGCGTTCTTTGAGGAATTGAGGCTGGAGAGCATAGGCGTTACGCAGGTACCGATATTTGTTCCCATGATGATAGGGAATGCTGATGCGAACACGATAGCACCCGAGCCGGAGATAGCCTGCAAAATACCGACAGCTGCGGCACTTGACTGTGTGCAGACGGTGATGACTGCGCCTGCGAGGACACCGAGCAGAGGGTTCTGAAGCACTTCAAATATCTTTTTGAACACCTCAAGTTCTGCAAGCGGCTCAACTGCGGCTCTCATAGTATTCATTCCCGTAAAGAGAATGGACACGCCCATGAGGATATTGCCGATGTTCTTTTTGCGGCTGCGCTTTGAGAACATAATGAGGATTATGCCTGCGATCGCGAGCATTGCAGAGAAATTTGTCGGCTTGATAAGGTCGATAAAGAAACTGCCGTTTGACGAGCCTTCGAGCTTTGCAAGACGAAGTATCTGCGCTGTCATCGTTGTACCGATGTTTGCACCCATGATGATGCCGACTGCGCCACGCAGTTTCAATATGCCTGCATTAACAAGACCGATAACGATGACCGTCGTTGCGGTCGATGACTGCACGGCTGCGGTCACGACTGCGCCGAAGAATATCGACGTAAAGATATTGCCCGACATTTTTGCGAGGACTTTTTCAAGCAGTCCTCCGGATGCTTTTTCCAGACCGCTGCTGAGCGTGTTCATACCGAACATAAAGAACGCAAGTCCGCCGACAGCGACTAAAACATTAAAAACACTCAATTTACTTCCACCTTTTACTTTACCCTTAAACTTTTCCTTTTACTTCTCAAACTTTTCCCTGACTATCTTAAACGCCTCGTCAAAGCCGTCTATCCAGCACTTATCCATAGCTGAAAGCGAATTCGATTTATAATCATTTTCGAAAGCGCTGACCGTGATATTGTAGTTCAGGTCGCCTCCCTCGAATCTTGATTCTATCTTTTTATCGAGGATATCCTGAGCATACTTTTTCAGCTTTTGCAGCTCACTTCCCGTTATCTTCTGCTGCTCGCCCGTCTTTTCATTGACCGTTCTGCCCGAGTAATACACGGTGAACTCATCTGCCGCCTGTTTTCGCTGTTCATCTGTCAGCTTTCTGTCACTCGGTTCTCGCTTGAACGTCAGCATTTTCTGCTTGTCCTCGCTCATAGTTGTCGTTGTATATTCCGTACGAGTACCCGTTGGCAGAGTAAATTCAAACTCGCCTGATGACGAGCTGTCACCGCACGAAACAAGGCAGACCATTGCAAGCATTACCATGATAGCTATTATTTTTCTCATTGCTGATCTCCCGTTTTGCAAAAAACAAGCCCAAGCCCCAAAACAGCGTTGTTTCAAGACTTCGGCTCTGTTATTTATTTCTTTCCAGCGACGAGCAGTCTGTTAAGTGCTCGCTTGAGCTTTTTCTCTGCTCTGTCAAATTCTTTCTGGCTTTCGTGACGTTTCATTCTTTCCTCGGCGTTTTGCTTTGAACGCTCGGCTCTGGCAACGTCGATCTCATCTGCCCACTCGATTGCGTTGGTAACGACTATGACCTCATCGCCCGACACTTTTATAAATCCGCCCGAAAGCGCAGCCTCTTTTAGTGTTCCCTCGATCTCTATTTTCAAAGGCGAGGAAACGAGGTTAGCCACATACGGAACGTGTCCGTGGAGGATACCCACGTTGCCCGTTGTGGTCTTGGCGATTATCTGAGTTGTCGTGCCCTCAAAGAAAGTCTTTTCGGGGGTGATGATCTTTAAATTGAATGGCGTCATTTTTTGCTCCTGTTATGCTTAGCTGTTCTCGCTTGATTTTTTAGCCTTTTCGACTGCCTCATCTATTGAGCCGACAAAGAGGAATGCAGACTCAGGCAGGTCGTCGTGCTTGCCCTCGATGATCTCCTTGAAGCCTCTGATAGTCTCCTTCAGCGGCACATACTTGCCCTGATAGCCTGTGAACTGCTCAGCTACGAAGAAAGGCTGTGACAAAAATCTCTGTATTTTTCTTGCTCTTGAAACGGTGAGCTTATCCTCATCTGAAAGTTCGTCCATACCCATGATCGCAATGATATCCTGAAGCTCGACATATCTCTGCAGGATAGACTGTACCTTTCTGGCTACCTGATAATGCTCGTTGCCGACTATCTCCGGCGTAAGTATCCTCGATGTTGACTCCAGCGGGTCAACTGCGGGGAAGATACCCAGCGATGCGATAGTTCTCGAAAGAACGGTTGTTGCATCGAGGTGGGCAAATGTCGTTGCAGGAGCAGGGTCTGTCAGGTCATCGGCAGGCACATAAACTGCCTGAACGGACGTGATAGAGCCTTTGTTTGTCGATGTGATACGCTCCTGGAGCTGACCCATCTCAGTTGCAAGGGTCGGCTGATAACCAACGGCTGACGGCATACGGCCAAGAAGTGCGGACACCTCTGAGCCTGCCTGTGTGAATCTGAATATGTTGTCGATGAACAGCAGAACGTCCTGACCCTCAACGTCACGGAAATACTCTGCCATGGTCAGTCCCGAAAGACCAACTCTCATTCTTGCTCCGGGAGGCTCGTTCATCTGACCGTAAACAAGGACGGTCTTTTCGAGAACTCCCGACTGTTTCATTTCAAAATAAAGGTCGTTGCCCTCTCTTGTTCTCTCACCAACGCCCGTAAATACGGAGATACCGCCGTGCTGGTTGGCAACGTTATTGATAAGCTCCTGGATAAGCACCGTTTTGCCGACACCTGCGCCGCCGAACAGACCGATCTTACCGCCCTTGAGGTAAGGTGCGATAAGGTCGATTACCTTGATGCCCGTTTCGAGTATCTCATTTGACGCTGTCTGCTCCTCATAAGACGGTGGATCACGGTGGATTTCCCATCTTTCCTTTGTCTCTGGTGCAGGCATATTGTCAACAGGCTCACCGAGCAGGTTGAACATTCTCGAAAGAGTCTCGGGACCTACCGGCACAGAGATGGCTCTGCCTGTGTCGACAGCCTGTGTGCCTCTTACGAGACCGTCTGTCGAGCTCATAGCGATACATCTTACAACGTCATCGCCGATATGCTGTGCGACCTCAACGGTCAGCTTTGTACCGTTGTTGTCGATCTCTATCGCATTAAGAAGATCGGGAAGCGAGTCCTTTTCAAATCGGATATCCACAACGGCTCCGACTATCTGAACGACCGTTCCTACATTTTTGCCTTCCATTTGTTTACCGCCTTTCAAAACGTATTATTAAAAGCAAGGGCATCTGCCCTGCGGTCATTTCTTTCTTCTGAACTTTTTCCAGCACCAATAACCGGCAGTGAGCACAAAATAAGAGACTATCGGAACAATAATGCTCCACTTGACCGTGAACTCATAGCTCTTGTCAAAAACGAACTTTTCAAACAGCCAGACTATCACATCAACGCTTGCGACAAACACCGCAATGCCTATCAGCCAAAGCACTATCTTCTTTCCGAAGTTCTTCATATCCCGTACCTCCCCGCTGATACAGTTACACGCTGTCGTTGAGGCTTGCCGAGCTTATCTCGGTCAGTTCCTGAGTTATCTGATCCTGTCTTGCTCTGTTATACATAAGTGACAGGTTCTCGATCATTTCATCTGCGTTATCCGATGCAGATTCCATTGCCGCACGTCTTGCCGCCTGTTCGGATGCGAACGAATCGACTATCGCCGAATAGAGCAGTCCGCACAGATACGCAGGCATCATTCCCTCGAACACCTCTTCGGGAGACGGATCGTAAACGGGTGCTGCGTGGCGTGTATTTCCCCACGAATTAAGGTTCTCGACAGGCAGGATAGCCATTTCGCACGGCTCCTGTGTCACTGCCGAAACAAAAGTTGTATAGATAAGGTCAACGCTGTCGAACTCGCCTTTCTTAAAGCGTGCTGCGACGTCCTCGGCGATGTCCATTGCGCCGTACATGCTCATGCCCTCGGCGATCTCGGAAAACGAATCGGTAACGTTATAATCACGCTATGAGAAATACTCGACGGCAATTTTGCCTATCACCATGATGCTTACTTCTCTGCCCTTTTGCCGCAGGTCATCAGCTTTTGCAGCTGCTTTTTTGAGCACGTTGACGTTAAAGCCGCCCGCAAGACCTCTGTCGCCTGCGATGACTATCATAAGTGTTTTTTTCTTTTCGACCTTGGTCGTAAAAACAGATGTAAAATTGCTGTCCTTTGAGATGTCGCACATTGCATTGAAAAGAGTTTCAAAGAACGGCTGTACCGCTACTGCTCTTTCTTTTGCACGGCGCATTTTCGAGGTAGCAACGAGCTGCATGGCTTTGGTTATCTGCTTGGTGCTCTCGACGCTCTTTATGCGCCTTTTTACATCTTTCATATTGGCAGTTGCCATATGTCAGCGCTCCTTACTTTGATTTAAGGAATTTCTCCACATAACTTTTCAGAATCTCCTTGATAGCCTGCTCGTTCTCGGCAGTAAGCTCCTTGGTCTGAGTTATTGACGAGAATATATCAGGGTGGCTCTCCTCGATCTCCTTGAGCAGATCGTTCTCAAACTCTCTGACATCTGCAACAGGGATATCCTTGAGGTAGTTGTTGACAACAGCATAGATCATAACGACCTGCTTTTCAACGTCCATAGGCGAGTTTTTGCTCTGCTTGAGGACTTCAACTATACGCTCGCCCTGAGCAAGTCTGTCCTTTGTATCCTGATCGAGATCCGAGCCGAACTGTGAGAAGTTCTGAAGCTCACGATACTGCGAATAAAGCAGCTTCAGCGGTCCTGAGACCTTCTTCATTGCCTTTATCTGCGCACTTCCGCCGACACGGGATACCGAGATACCCGGGTT
>CAMYUO010000068.1 GCA_947302065.1 uncultured Clostridia bacterium
GATGAAAAGAAGCTTTACGATACTCAATCTGTATGTCTCCTTAAAGTTTCATGGCAGCGATTATCTCGCCGTCAACATAGTCTCCCGTTTCGGCAAAGCCGAACGAGCGGTAAAGATTTTTTGCGTTTGTATTCTCGGGTGAATATGACACCCAGCAGACATCTGCGCTGCCGCAGGGAAAGGTGCGGATAAAATCAAGTGCGAGCGCCAGAGCGCCCTTGCCGTAGCCTTTGCCCTGATGTTTCTTATCTGTCATCAGCCGCCAGATGTTGTAGCTGTTCTTTGCTATTTCGGGTGGGTCTGTCCAGTCTTCGTCGGTGCCGAAACCTATCATCACGAAACCGACAGCCGTTTCGCCGTCGAACACGCCGAAAGGGAATGCGTGACCGCCGTGTGACAGGGCGATATAAGCCTCGGTGATGCTTCGTGCATTATCTGCGACAAAGATTTTCTGTTCGTCTCTGACGGTGAGAGAAAGTATGTCATCGAGGTTTTCGTGGGTAATTCTTTCAAGTCTGAGCATATCGTCACCTTGTCAATCGAAAATCATCAGAGCGAGGTTAACAGCCAGCGCTGCACCGCTTGCTGAAACCGCAACGGTCAGCAGGCTCCTTTCAAAGAACGCCAGCACGCAGGCAACTATCAGACCTGCGATCGACGATGTGTAATTGCCTGTTGCATAGAAGATGTCGGGAAAGGTCATTGCGCCGAGAACTGCCATCGGCACATAGTAGAGAAAATCCCTTATGTATTTGCTTTTTATCTTGCCTTTGCACAGCACGAACGGCACGGCTCTGATAAGATAGGTCACGCCTGCCATGACTGCAAGGTAGATGAAGAAATCGCCTGTGCTTATCATTGCGCCGTTCCCTCCGTTTCCTGTTTTTCAGGGGTGGGGAACAGAGCTGCACCTATCGCAGCAGCTGCTATCGTTGATATGATTATTGCAAAACCGCCTGAAATATGCTTGTTCAGGAAAGGAACATACCTGAAGCAGCAGCTTAGCGCCACGGCGATGAGTATGACCTTGAGCACCGAACTGCTCTTTTTTGCGGGCGGAATGATTATCGCAAGGAACATTCCATAGATCGCTATGCAAAGTGCGCTGCGGACAACATCG
Organism: uncultured Clostridia bacterium; assembly: GCA_947302065.1. Taxonomy (GTDB): domain Bacteria; phylum Bacillota; class Clostridia; order Oscillospirales; family Ruminococcaceae; genus Hominimerdicola. The sequence goes on from CAMYUO010000068.1 coordinate 1,121, forward strand.
GGCAGCAGTGAGCCTGCGACTGCACCGAGCAGGGTACCGCCCGACCAGCCGATGATCGGCAGAAGTATCAGACCGTACATATATTGTTTTGAGACTTCGCTGCGGTTGCCCATTGCGACGGCGAATATCTCGTCTGTTATGCCGAAGCCTATGCCCCAGCGGTGAACGCCTTTGACGGACTTGTCTGTTTTCTGCGACAGCGACAGCGCCATAAGCGAATAGCGCATATTTATGACCAGCTGTGTGCACGCCATTTCAAACAGTCCCGAGCCTGCGGTCATTATGCCAAGACCTGCGAACTGTCCTGCCGAGGTGACGTTGGTCAGCGAGATGAGAAACGCCTGCCACCAGCTCAGACCGACAGATATGCACTGCAGACCGAATGTGAAGGACACCGACAGGTAGCCAAGCGCTATGGGGATACCGTCACGAAGCCCTTTTCTGAAATTGCTCATATATAGAAAACGCTGCTCCTTTCGTGGAAACGTCTGAAATTATATTATACTCTTATTTGCGTGAAAAGTCAACACGGAAAAGGCACAGAAAAATCCTGCGAAACGGGCGTGAAATTGTTGCAAACAGCGAGGGATTGTGGTATACTGTTTTTGTGGATCAACAACTCATCACGGGAGGGAAGACCAAATGGGAAACAGCATATCTATCACGGCGAATCTGACGGAAAAGCTCAACTTTGCATTCGTGCAGAACTATGTGCCTGTCATCAGGAGCGTGATACTCAAAAACATCACGGGGCAGACGCTTGACGATCTGACGCTGAAGATCAGCTTTGAGCCTGAGTTTGCAAAGCCGTATGAACAGCGCATCGCAGCACTCGACCCCGAAAGGTCGGTCGAGATATCACCTGTCGAGCTGACGGTGAGTGCGGAGTATCTGTACTCGATGACCGAAAAGGTCACGGCTAATGTGTGCATAAGCATTGAAAAGAACGAAGAGGTTATTGACAGCGCCGACGGCAGCATCGAGCTTCTGCCTGCGAATCAGTGGATGGGCGTGGGCTGTGTGCCCGAGATGATAAGCGCCTTTGTGTGCCCGAATCACCCGGCTGTTGCGCAGGTGGTCGGCAAGGCAGCGGCATTTTTGCAGAAATGGACCGGAAGCCCGACCTTTGACGGATATCAGAGCAGGAACCCGAACGTTGTGAAGAATCAGGCTGCGGCGATATATGCGGCTTTGCAGGCTGAGAACATAGCATACACGATGCCGCCTGCGAGCTTTGAGAAAACAGGGCAGAGGGTGCGCCTGCCGCACGATGTGCTGACAGGCAAAAGCGGAACGTGTATCGACCTTGCGGTGCTTTACGCATCATGCCTTGAGGCAGCAGGGTTGAACCCACTTATACTTTTCACCGAGAGCCATGCCTTTGCAGGCGTGTGGCTCGATGACCAGAGCTTTGCGAACTGCACCGAGGAGGACGTGAGCCTTATCTCAAAGCGCATGGCAAAGGGTATCGACCAGATATGCCTTGTTGAGTGCACGGCGTTCGTTGCGGGAAAGAGCATCAGCTTTGACGATGCAAAGGCTTTGGCTGAAACAAAGATACACAAGCCCGAGGAGTTTGAGCTTGCGGTGGATATATCACGCTGCAGAGGCAACTCACTGCGCCCGATACCCGTTTTTGCACAGGGCGGACAGGTGTTTGAGAACGACTTCGGCAAGCGCAGCAAAAAGGACATCACCGCTGCGCCCGAGCAGATAAATGTCAGCCTTTCGGGCAGGGTGACAGAGCAGGACGGTGAGGTCACAAGGCAGACGCTGTGGGAGAGGAAGCTGCTTGACCTTAGCCTGAGAAACTCGCTTCTGAATTTCAGGGCAAACGCATCGAGCGTGCAGTTCATCGCACCCGACCTTGCAAAGCTCGAGGATGCGGTCTCGGCTGGCAGCGACTTAAAGATACTCGCACTGCCCGACGATATGTCGGTGACGGCTGCCGACAACAAGATATTTGAGATGCAGAATAACAGCGTTGACCAGCTCACGACCATCGCACAGAGCGAGTTTGAAAAGGGCAGGCTGCGTGCATATCTAAAGGACACTGACCTTGAGAAAGTGATGAAAAAACTGCACCGTGCGGCAAAGGTCAGCCTTGAGGAGAACGGTGCGAACACGCTTTATCTTGCGCTGGGATTTCTGAAATGGTACGAGACGGACAAGAGCGAGCACGAACGCTTTGCGCCGCTGGTGCTCATGCCTGTCGAGATTGTGAAAAAGATACAGGAGCGCTGCTATGTGCTGCGCATTCGTGACGAAGAGCCGCAGATGAACATAACTCTGCTTGAAATGCTCAGGCAGGATTTCGGCATCACGATAGGCGGACTTGACCCGCTTCCGCAGGACGAGAGCGGTGTTGACCTGCCGCTTGTGTTCAACACGGTGAGACAGGGCATAATGGCGCAGAAGCGCTGGGACGTTGAGGAGTATGCTTTCCTCGGTCAGTTCTCGTTCAGCAGGTTCATCATGTGGAACGACATACGCAACCGCAGCGACGAGCTGAGGCAGAACAAGGTCGTTGCGAGCCTTATCAGCGGCAAGCTGGAATGGGAGCCGGGCAGCCTTGACATAACGCCGATGGAGCTTGATGAGAACGTTGCACCTGCGGACATGGCTGTGCCGACCAGCGCCGATTCTTCGCAGCTGGCGGCTGTGTATCTCGCATCAAAGGGCGAGAGCTTTGTGCTACACGGCCCTCCGGGAACGGGCAAATCGCAGACGATAACCAACCTTATCGCAAACGCACTTTACAACGGCAAATCGGTGCTGTTCGTCGCAGAAAAAATGGCGGCACTTTCGGTCGTGCAGAAGCGTCTTGAAAAGATAGGGCTTGACCCGTTCTGCCTTGAACTGCATTCAAACAAGGCGCAGAAAAGGGCGGTGCTCTCACAGCTTGAAAAGACCTTTGAGGTCGGTCACGTCAAAGCGCCTGCCGAGTATGAGGCACAGGCGAAGAGACTGCACGAGCTGAGGAACTCGCTCAACGAGATAATCACTGAACTGCACAAGCCGAGAAGCTGCGGAATGAGCATGTATCAGAGCGTTGTGAGCTTTGAAAAATATGCGCAGTACAAGGGCTGTGTGAGCGTTGACACCGAGTTTGTCAGCAACTGCACCGCAGACCAGCTCGAACAGGTGAGAGATGCGCTCGGCTCGCTGGCAGTGTGCGGAAAAGAGATAGGCGGACTTGGAAATTCAAAGCTGAAATATTATAAAAATCCCGAGTATTCGATAGAGATAAGAAACGCCTTTGAAACGGCTGTGAAATACGCATCGGCAAGAACAGAGGAAGCAAAGGGCGCTTACGATGCGCTTTGCGGCGTGATCGGCGTACAGCTTGCGCCGACGAAAAGGAACGTGACCGCAGTGGGCGAGTTTGCACAGACGCTCAGCGGCTCGGACGAGTTTCTTGCAGGCGTGGTGGCTGACCAGGCAGGGCAGTGCGATGCAGAGTGCAGGATGCTCATTGACGAAACGGCGCAGTATCAGTCTGCCGCAGGTCAGATAGCCTCGGCGTTCGAGGACAGCGTTTACGGCTTTGACTGCGACAATGCGATGCTCGAATGGAAAAGGGCAGACCAGAAATGGGCGCTGGGCAAATCAATGGGTCAGAACAAGCTCGTGAAAGACCTGAAGATATATGCGAAAAATCCTGACAGCGTGACGAAGGACAACTATTTACAGATATGCCAGACGCTCAGCGGTGCGAAAAAGCTGGCGGCGCACATCGACAGCCTTGCGAATGCAAAGGCGATGTTTGCAGGCGTTTATGCAGGTGCAAATTCGGACACGGCAAGAATGAGCCGGCTGCTTGAAAACTCTGTTAAGCTGCGTGAGCAGGTGAACACGGCAAGCTATGGCGATGCGCAGACAAAGGCGGCATTCCTCGGTTTTGCAAGGGCGTTCTCGGCTGACCGTTCGGCTCAGCCGCAGCTTGCACAGAATGCGTCGCTTATCGCAAAAATGAAAAACTGCACCGTCTCGATGAGCGGAGATTTCGGTGTTGATTTCTCGCCGCTCGATGAAAGCGAAAACTACTTTGACGGGCTTTTGCAGATGCTCACGGGCTTTGCCGAGAACATAGGCGAGCTGCGTGACAGAACGATGCTCACACAGGCAAGGAACACGCTTGTGTCGCTCGGACTTGATGATATCGACAACGCATATGAAAACGGTGAGGTCGATGAGGACACGATACTGCCTGCATTTGAATGTGCATTTGCACAGGGCATGATAGTGGGCGTGATGAATTCGTCGCCTGCACTCGCATCGTTCCAGGGCGCACGCTTTGAGGAAACGGTGCGCAAATATGCAGAGGCTGATGAAAAGTTCAAGAGCCTCACGGTCAACGAGCTTGTGGCAAAGCTGTCGGCAAATATACCCGATGCGTCGAACGCATCAAAGGGAACGAGCGAGCTTTCGATACTGCTCAAGGCGATAAAGAGCGGTGGGCGCAACATGCCGATAAGAAAGCTGTTTGACAGCATACCTACGCTGCTGCGCAGGATATGCCCGTGCATGCTGATGTCGCCTATCTCGGTGGCACAGTATATCGACCCGAAGTTCCCGAGATTTGACCTTGTCGTATTCGACGAGGCATCGCAGCTGCCGACGAGCGAGGCTGTCGGTGCTATCGCAAGAGGTGACAGCGTGGTCGTTGTCGGTGACCCGAAACAGCTGCCGCCGACATCGTTCTTTGATGTGAACCAGTTCGACGAGGACAACGAGGAAATGGAAGACCTCGAGAGCGTTCTTGACGACTGCCTTGCACTTTCGATGCCGTCAAAGCATCTGCTGTGGCATTACCGTTCACGCCACGAGAGCCTTATCGCATACAGCAACGCAAAGTATTACGAGAACAAGCTGCTGACATTCCCGTCGCCCGACGACCAGGTGTCAAGAGTGAGCTGGGTGCAGGTCGAAGGCTTTTATGACAAGGGCTCTTCAAAGCAGAACAAGGCAGAGGCAGAGGCTATCGTCAGCGAGATAGTGCGCAGGCTCAGTGATGAAAAGCTGCGCAGTGATAGCATAGGCGTTGTTACGTTCAGCGTTGTTCAGCAGGTGCTGATAGACGATATGCTTTCGGACAAGTTCCTTGAAGACCCGAAGCTTGAAGAATATGCAAACTCGATGTACGAGCCGATACTCATAAAGAACCTTGAAAACGTTCAGGGTGATGAGCGTGATGTGATACTCTTCTCGGTAGGCTACGGTCCGGACAAGGACGGCAAGGTGTCGATGAATTTCGGCCCTGTCAACCGTGACGGCGGCTGGCGCAGACTCAACGTTGCTATTTCCCGTGCACGAAAGGAAATGATAGTTTATTCTGTTATCAGACCCGACCAGATAGACCTTTCACGCACAAGAGCAGAGGGCGTTGAGGGACTCAAGGGCTTTATCGAATTTGCCGCAAAGGGACAGTCGGCACTGCCTGTGAAGCTTTCCGATTACAAGTCGAGCGACAACGGATTCGTTGCTCTCGTTGCAGATGAGATAAGCAAGCTTGGTTACGATGTCAGAACGAACATAGGCTGTTCGGAATACAAGATAGATATTGGTATAATATCGCCCGACAATGCCGATGAATACTTTATGGGCATAAGCTGTATGAGCGATGCGAACCTTGAAAAGACAACTGCCCGTGACAGAAACATCTCACAGCCGTCGATGCTCAAAGGTCTTGGCTGGAGAATGCACAATGTCAATATCCTTGACTGGTATGACAACAAGGCAAAGGCCAACATCGGCTGCTCCGAGTACAAGATAGACATAGGCATCATCTGTCCCGACAACGAGGACGAATACCTTATGGGCATCAGCTGCATGGGCGATGCAGCGCTTGAAAAGACCACCGCCCGTGACAGGAACGTTTTGCAGCCGTCAGTGCTCAAAGGTCTTGGCTGGAGAATGTACAATGTCAATATCCTTGACTGGTATGACAACAAGGCAAAGGTGCTTGAAAAGCTCAGAGCAGAGATAGAAACGGCGCTTGAGCAGCATCGCTGTCCGCCCGAAGATACGCCGCAGGAAAAGCCGAAGGCACAGCCTGTGGAGTTTGAAAAGGAAGAGAGCGTGAGCGCTGAGGACAGGTGCGAGGCATTCGAGGAGATAACGCTTGCAAAAGACGGCAAGCCCTCGGAGTTCACAAAGCCGGAATCGGAAGAAAAGATAGCGTCGCAGATACGTCAGGTAATTGATTCGATGGCGCCTGTCAGCAAGGGTCAGACGATGAAGATAGTTCTTGCGGCGTGGGGTATCGCAAATCCGAAACCCGAGGTTGAAAAGCAGTTCTTTGCTGTTGCGAACAAGTGCGGTCTAAAAGTCACCAGCAGAAAGAACGATGACGGAAGCTTTGATGTTTACTACTGGCGTGATGACCAGTCGCCCGATGATTATGACAAGTGCAGGATAGCAAAAACTGCAAAGGGCAAGCGAAGCTTTGCAGATGTTTGTCCGCAGGAACTTACGAACGCTATGCGGCTGATACTTATCGACCAGGTGAGCATGAGCTTTGATGATCTCGTTCACGAGGTGTCCAGACTGCTTGGATTCACACGCACGGGCGAGGTAATGGACGTGCAGATGAAAAGGCGCTCGATTATGCGATCGAAAAGGGCAAAGCACGCATCGAAAACGACAGGATATTTGCGAACTGAACTATTGGGGGAAACCCTTTTGGAGAAGGGTTATCCCCCAAACCCCTTTCCTAAACCT
>CAMYUO010000069.1 GCA_947302065.1 uncultured Clostridia bacterium
CATCATAGCTGCGGCAAGCAGTACGGTAAGTGTTTTTTTCATTTTGTTTCCCCCATATATTTATTTGTAAGACGATTATACACCAAGTTTCATCATAAGTCAATAATTTTAATGAATGGAACGGGCATTTTTACAGGCTTTAGAAATTTGTTAAATGCGCTTGACTAATTAGCTTTTATATGTTATAATAATGGTAACATATACATTGGCAATTGAAAATGCAAAGAGGAGGGATCGCTGATGGCAGAAAAGGCTAAAAAGCGCCGTTTCAGTATTGGCCCGAAGATGTATATCTTCGTTATCATCACTGTGCTTGCGGCTGCGATAGGCACCACTGTGCTCGGTTATTTTATCAATGTCAGCCAGATAGACACCTATTTCAAGAACCTTGCCAAGCACTCTGCGGAAAACTTTGCGACTATGGTCGATCCCGGGTTCCTTGACAAGCTCAGAAAAGTCGCTGCGTCGGAAGACTATCAGAAGATGCGTGAGCAGGCTGAGGAGGACGAAGACGAGGCTGCTGTTGAGGAGTATCTGAAAAAAGAAGGTCTGTGGGAACAGTACTGCGATACCAGAGAAAAGCTGTGCACATATCTACACAGTATGAAAGACCTCAAATACCTTTACATAATCGAATGGGGCGACAAGGACGCCAAGTACGATATGTACCTTATAGATGATGACGACAATCCGATAACCGAAACGGGTTATTACGAGGAAAGAGAAGCGGAATTCGAGGGCGCAGATCCTTCGCAGGATATTGAACCGACTATCTCCAACGGCGACTGGGGCTGGCTGTGTTCGGCGTATGCTCCCGTTTATCTCGATGACGGAACGCTCGTGTGCCACATCGGCTGTGACGTCGGAATGGACGAGATCATGGCAGAGCGCAGGCAGAATCTTTACTACATGATGCTCAGCGCAGTCGGTATCACGGTGCTTGTGCTTATCGGCGCAGTTGTGCTCGCAAACAAGGTCGTTGTCAGACCGCTTGACAAGATCACGAATGAAATGACAAAGTTCAGACCGTCGGAAAACATCGGTTATGATGAGGCAGGCGTTATCAAGCTCGACATACGCAGCCGTGACGAGATAAAGGATATTTACGATGGTGTGCGGTCGATGCAGATAAACATTATCGACCACCTCAACGACCTTGCGAATATGCAGAGGGATAAGGAACGTGCCGAGAACGACATCAGAAACAAAGATGCGATGATAGGCAGGATAAGCGAGGAAGCTTACAAAGACCCTCTGACAAAGGTCGGCAACAAGGCGGCTTACAACAAGATGACCGAGGAGCTTAAAAAGGACATCGCAGAGGGCAGGAAGTTCGCTATCGTGATGATAGACATAAACAATCTCAAACACATCAACGATGACCACGGTCACAATGCAGGCGATGCTTACATCAAGGGCTGCTGCCATGTAATATGCGAGAACTACAAACATTCGCCTGTTTTCAGGATAGGCGGAGATGAGTTTGTGACGGTGCTCAGAGGCGAGGATTACGAGCACAGGCATGAGAACTTTGACAGGCTCAAACGCACATTCGAGCAGACCTATGAACAGCAGGACGTTCAGCCGTGGGAGAGATATTCCGCAGCGGCAGGAATGGCTGAATTTGCATCTGATGACAACTCGGTAGAGCTTGTGTTCAAGCGTGCGGACAAGGCGATGTATGCTGACAAGACCGCATTCAAGGAGAAATACGGCAATTACCGCTGAAACTAAAACAATACAGCGATGCCCCGGACTGTTACAGCTCGGGGCTTGATGCTGACTAAGGCAGGGAGAAAAAATGCAGAACAGTTTGCTTGTGATAGATACCGACATTTTCTGCGATGAGGAAATATTCGGGCATTTCTATGCGAAAATGCCGGGCGAAAGACAGAAGAAGATAGACGCTTTCAGATTTGACAGGGACAAAAGGCTGTCGCTCGGAGCAGGCGTGCTGGTCAGTATTGTGGCGGCGCAGACGGGCGCAGGGGAGTTGTCTTTCGGCGAAAAGGGCAAGCCGTTCTTTGCGGATGCAAGTGTGCATTTTAATCTTTCTCACTCGGGACATTATGCAGTTTGTGCGGCATCGGAAAAGCCTGTCGGTGTTGACATCGAAAATGTCAGGGTCTTCAGCGAGTCGCTCGTGCGGCACGTTTTCGACAGCGGTGAGCGGGCTTTTGCGCAGGGCAGCGATGAGCGATTAACGCAGCTGTGGACGATAAAGGAAAGCGTAATGAAATTCTTCGGGCAGGGCGTGGGCATCTCTCCGAAAAAGATAAGCATCGGATTTGAGCCGGGAATCTCTGTTGTGACCGAGGGTTATGACTGCACAGACCTGAGATTCTGCGGGTTCGCAGGGCAGGACTTTGCGCTGACGGTATGCTCGCAAAGCGTGGAGTTCTGTAATGGCATAACGCAGGTCTGCATAGGCGAGAGCTTTGAATTGCAGACAAGCGGTTTTGACGGTGCGAAAAGGGTCTACTGAGAAAGAGGTGCGATATGAAAAAGCCTGTGACAAAGGTGATAGGGACTGTCATCGACATCGTGATGTATGCGATAATGTTTATGCAGATGCTGTATATTTTCACGGGCAATCTGCTGCACGAGATATTCGGCATGGTCTTTTTCGGCTGCCTTGTGGTGCACATAATCATCAAGCGCAAGTGGATAAAGGCGCTGGTCACGGGAAAGCTCAAAGGCTCGTCAAAGGCGCAGAAGTTTTCCGCATTGCTGACGGCGCTTCTGCTTATCTGCACGATACTGCTTATGCTAAGCAGCATGGGCGTTTCGAGGACTATCTTTCCGTGGTTTGATTTTCTGCGCAGCAGCGACCTGCACAGATATCTTGCGACGGCAGCGCTCACACTTGCGGCTGTTCACGGCGGCATGCACTTTTATATCCGTGCGAAGAAAAAGAAAAAGTCAGCTGTGCTTATCTCGCTCATTGCGGTTTTCTGCCTTGTGTTCGGGCTGTTCGGCGTGCCGTACATAAACAGGCATTTCAAGAAAGTCGATATCGGTTATGCTGATGCGGTCAGCGGCGAAAAGGTCGAATGGAAGGGCAAAAAGCCTTTGGTGGTATATTTCACACGCCTTGGCAACACCGATTTTGACGACGATGTAGACGCAGTTTCGGGCGCATCGCTGCTGTATGCGGACGGCAGGCTGATGGGCAGCGACCAGCTTATCGCTGACATGATAGAGGACATCACGGGCTGTGACAAAAAGGCTGTCACGCTCACGGGCAAAAAATATCCGTCGGGATACGGTGCGACGGTCTCAGCCGCAAGTGACGAGCTTGACGAGAAGGCACGACCCGACATCGAGCCGATAGATGTTTCGGGTTACGACAGCATAATACTTGTCTATCCGCTCTGGTGGGGAACTGTTCCGCCGCCTGTTTCGACATTCCTTGAGGGAAATGATTTCAGCGGTAAGACGATATATCTCGTTGCGACGCAGGGCAGCTGGGGATTTTCAAAGAGCACGAAGGCTGTAAAGGAGCAGGCAAAGGGTGCAGAGGTCATCGAGGCGCTGAGCATTTACTGCGAGGATATCCCAGATGCAAGACCAAAGCTCGTTGAGTGGATAAAGGGTCTTTGAGAAAATAACAAAAGCTTCGGACAGTTTTTCGCTGTTCGGAGCTTTTTTTGAAAAAAAAGGGCTTGACAAATGAGAATTTGTATGTTATAGTATACACATAAGGTTAACAACACGACTTAATAAGATAAAGAACAAAAGGGAAACAAAACGAATGAAAGGAGAAAACATCATGGCATTTACATTCAAAAGGAAAGGCGACACTGTTGCAAAGGTGGCTCTGGTATCGGGTCTTTGCGGCATCGCTGCTGTGGCTGTGTGCAGAAAGTAACGCACGGCGCAAAATTCAGGATATACAAGGCGGGATCGGCTGACACGGGCAGCTGACCCGTTTTTTTGTGCATGAACAAAGCCGGGTCACTTGGCTGTGATCCGGCTTTTGTGTTATTTTACAAGGTCTTTCGGGTAGTATTTGTTATCACGGATGAGCGTGTCGTCGAGTTCCAGCCGCTTTGCTATCGCCGCCGCCTCAAAGCACCAATAGCCGTAGTAGAGCAGTTCGTCGTCATCGCACTTGTGGGTGTCGTACCAGCTACCCTTTTTGCCTGTGAGGATAAACTCTATCAGCCAATCGTAAGTTTTGCGCGCGTCATTGTCAACCATTTTTTTGCGAATCCTTTCAAGCACATTTTCGTCTGCGCCGAACAGATAAGCCATTGATGCAAATTCGAGGTTGTCGGCGTAGGCGTCGGTATCCTGCCATTTGCAGAAATCATCGGTCATTTCGGTGACCATTCTGCCAAGATCACGAATGTCGTCGCCGCGGGAATACTTTGCGATAAGCAGATGTATCCTGTGCATAAGCTTACAATCCTGCACATATGCAATTCTGTCGGGCGCTATCTCGCCGTCTTCGATGGCGTGCTCGAAATCCGCTATTGATTCAAGCTCGTCCTCGATATACGCATCAAAATATGCTTTGTCTTTTCTTGTGTCTCTCATTTTGTGTCCGTCTCCTGTCTGCTGATAATGTTGCCGAAGTAGGTTATTTCATCGTGAAAGTCGTAATACTGTTCGGTTATAAGATGGCGCACGCCCTGCTCGTCGGTGTGGATAAGATAGCTCGTGCCGACGTCGCCCTGCATCGTCCAGTCGAAGTCTTTCCAGCCGTTCTCGTCGTATTCAAGATAGTTTTCGGCGTGTTCAAGCGGGTAGCCGCAGAATTTTTCAAGCGTGTCGCTGACGGTGTGCGGTGCAAACCTTTTATGCAGCTCGTCAAAACCGATAACGCCAAGCACAGTGACCTCTGCCCACGCAGCATAAGCGGTCGCAGTTATAACCCTGTCCAGCCTGCATTTTACTATTGCACATTTGCGGTAGACCTCGTCGCTCGGCTCACCCGAAAGATACAGCTTCGGCGCAAGGTACTGCATATAAAACTCGCTGCCGAGCTGCTGACGAAACGCCATGCAGACACGCAGACGGTATTTTTCATTCGCTTTCGGTGTTATGCCGAGGCGCTCGAATCTTTGCTCGTCGAGCCGTGGGAGAGAAGCTTCCTGTGCGAGCCATTCGATTCGTTCACAGGTGTAAGCCCAGCCTGAAAAGCAGCTCGGCACCTGCGTATTCATTGCGGGGTCGTCAAGGCAGCAGCCGCACTTGAACCGCACAAGACCGTCCTTGAAATTGCCGCCAGGGACTGCCTTTTGCAGATAGACAAAGCGCAGGTCTTTTTCAATGCTTTTTTCACGGAACGGGACATAGCCGAGCGACTTGTACAGGCGTATATTGTTCACGCTTTTTGTGCTGGTGAAAAGCTCGTACCACCTGTTCGGGTAGGCGCTCTCTATCTCTCTGAGCAGCCTGCTGCCATAGCCTTTCTGGCGGTGGTCGGGATGCACCATAAGTTTGCCGATGTAAACGGTGCCGTCCTTTTCCTGCGCACGAACAGAGCCGATGATATTTCCGCTTTCGTCGGTCATTTTAAGTATCCTGCCGCTCAAAAACTCCTCACGCAGTTCGCCGAGCGTCTGTTTCAGCGGCGGTATGTCCTGCGAATTGAAAAGCGCCGCCTCGCTCTGATAGGCAAGGTACTGCAATTGCAGTATCTGTTCAAGGTCGCCCTCGCAGGCTGTTGTTATCGTAACGTTCATTTTATGTTCTCCCCGTTTTTTTGTTATGAAAACTGTATGTTTCTATTATAGCCGCCGCTGCAGGCAATGTCAATATCAAGCTGTGAGCGCCCGATGAAAAATTGACAAAGGCGGCGCATTGGTGTATAATATCAGCATAAAGATCAATCTCGGAGGTGCCGGATAATGAGCTTCAGCGATAAGGAGCAGGCAGAGCGTTTTCCTTTGTATCACAGGGTGCGCAATGATCACGATATCAACGTTTACATAGAAGAGCAGAACAAGTCGATGCACGCAATGGGCTTTACAGAGCACAGCTTTGCGCATATCGGCGTTGTGGCTGAGCGTGTGGGATACATCCTTGAAACGCTCGGCGAGGACGACCACACTATCGACCTTGCGCTGACAGCTGCGTGGATGCACGATCTCGGCAACGTCGTAAACCGTGTCGATCACAGCCAGTCGGGTGCGCTGATGACATTTTATCTGCTCGACAAAATGGGGATACCTGCAGAGGACATCGCACCTATCGTGCGTGCGATAGGCAATCACGATGAGGGCAGTGGAGTTCCCGTGAGCAGCATGGCGGCTGCGCTTATCCTTGCAGATAAATCCGATGTGCGTCGCAGCAGAGTACAGGACAATGTCGAGGACTTTGACATACACGACAGGGTCAACTACTCGGTCAAAACGTCTATCCTGAAGATAAATCAGGAGCACACGGCGATAAAGCTCAAGCTCGAGCTTGACACACGCTACGGTGAGATAGGCGACTATTTCGAGATATTCATGGAGCGTATGCTTTTGTGCCGCAGGGCAGCAGCTTTTCTCAAACTCGAATTTCATCTGATAATCAACGAGCAGACGCTTATGTAAAGACAAAAACAATGCCGTTCGGGTCAGCGATCCGAGCGGCTATTTTGCAACTGAAAAAACGCCTGCACTACTGCACAAGCGCTTTGGATATTTGTTGTGATCTGTGGTTGTTTTGTTATTTCCCTTTCTCTGATTATAGAATAACATATGTTTTGAGTTTTTTCAATAGACAATATTTTCGTGTGTGTAGCAAAAACTACACAAGGGCAGGGTGGTGTAGTTTATTTTACGAATTGTATGAAAATTGTCGTGAATGCGGAATGATTTTGTTGACTTTTATCAAGGAATATGCTATACTCAGTTTACACAGAAAACTTAGGGGGGATGAGAAAATTGAAGATGTTAAACATAAAGGGCGGTCCGCAGAATGTCTCTGCGATAGTGCAGGGCTGTATGAGGATGCCTGCGCTGACAAAGGAAAAAGCTGCCGAGGTCATACGCACGGCTTACGACTGCGGCGTGAACTTTTTCGACCATGCGACCTGCTATGGTGCGGGCGAGGCAGAGGTGCGGTTTCGTGAGGCGTTCGCCCTGACGGGCTTGAAGCGTGAGGATATCTATATCCAGAGCAAGTGCGGAATCTGCCCGGAGCGGTCGGAGTTTGACTGGACAAAGGAGAATATCCTTGAAAGCGTTGACGGCATACTGCAAAGGCTCGGCACGGACTATCTCGACACGCTGCTGCTGCACAGACCCGACCTGCTGTTTGATCCCGAGGAGGTCGCAGAGGCTTTCGACACGCTCGAAAAGGCAGGCAAGGTCAGGTGGTTCGGTGTGAGCAACCTTGTGCCGATGCAGTGTGAGCTGCTGAAAAAATACGTTTCGCAGCCGCTTGTCATCAATCAGGTGCAGCTGTCGCTGGAGCAGTCACAGCTGATAGACCAGGCGCTTTATATGAACAACAAGACCACCGAGCTTTCGGTAAACCGTGACGGCAATGCGCTCGATTATTGCCGTCTGAATGATATGACGGTGCAGGCGTGGTCGCCGCTGCAGAAGGGAATGTTCGGCGGCTCGTTCATCGGAGACCCCGAGTTCCCCGAGCTGAATAAGGCGCTTGATGAGATCGCACAGCGTGAGGGCGTTTCAAAGGCGGCTGTGGCGATCGCGTGGATACTGCGCCACCCTGCGAAGATGCAGGCGGTGATCGGAACGATGTCTCCCGAGCACATAAAAGATGCCTGTGCAGCGTGCGATGCCAATATTTCACACAACGACTGGTATAAGTTATATCTTGCTT
>CAMYUO010000070.1 GCA_947302065.1 uncultured Clostridia bacterium
TGGTGAGATCTTTTATCGTTATCATGGCTTTCTCCTATCTGTAAAGCAGCTGCTTAGGCGTGCTTGTTTGGGCTATAAAATACGGTGCGGCGATACTGACGAGCAGGTACATAGCCACAATGACTGCGACGCTGCCTATACTTATCCACGATTTGATGATGCTGACAGAAAGCACCTGCGGGATACATACAGCGGCAATGATCGTCAGCACAAGCGACACTGCCGCCAGCACAGCACTTTTTATAAGTTCGATCAGCACACAATGTTTCCACTGCATACCGCAAACGCACAGAACAGCATAATCTCTGAGTCTTGAACGAGTAGTGAGAGCGCTGCTGCTGAGGCTGCTTACAAAAGCAAGCACAGCTATAACGATGATTATCGGCAGCATATCATACAGATGCCGATACAAATACTGCTTGCTGTTTTTGTCAAGTTCGGTCAGCGTCATAGAATATGCACAACCGTATTTTGCAAGCTGCTGCTGATCTGCTTTGAGCTGCTCATCGGAAACGCTTTCTGGGTAAGTTATAAGGCAGCCGGAAAATAAGCCCTGCACTGCACCGAGCTTTTGCAGATACTGAGATGAAAAGATCATCAGCGGCTCTTGCTCTACCTCATGATCATATGGGTTGAAAAAGATATTGAAATCGTCATTAGAGCTATGCACGGCAAATCCGCCGACTATCTTTGAGCTATCCTCAAGCACTCCCACTACCAGAGCAGTATATTTCTTGCCGCCGAGGTCTATCTCTACTCTGCTGCCATTCTCCCAGCCATATTCATTTTTTGAGACCACACCCTCAATGCAGTCGGCTTTATAACTTTCATTGAGCCAGCGTCCGCTTTTGAGATTTGGTGTGAATCGCCTGATGAACTCATCGTTGTAGCTGAAATTGTTCACGGCAAGCAGTCCCATATCCGTCATCACACCGCAGCTGACTATGTTGCAGGCAGCGATCCTTTCGGGTGAATGAAGATACTGAAGGATATCATCATCGGCAAGAAAATCTTCCGCTTTGTTCTCACCGTAAAAATCCTTGTTCGCTGCACTGCTGAATTCGCAGTACAATCCCCTTGACTCAAACATATCTTGAAAAGGAGCGTAATACTGATATCTTATCAGCACCGATGATACCATTACAAGCGTTATCACTGCCGCACAGGTCATTTCGCAGACGGTCAGCAGACTCATCAGCTTGCTTCGCTTTATGTTTTTGACAGCAAACTTTAAAAGCATCTCATCACCTCATTTCGCTGTATTTTATCTTCCTGCCGACCGACAGAGCTATCATAGCAAGCACCGTAACAACAAATACGAGCATAAACCCTGCAAACAGCCACAGATATGTTTTTATCGAATACGCCTCTTTAAAATAGTCGAGCACATGGCACATCACCTTGTTTGTGACAAGTATATTCAGCCCAGCACCAAGTGCATAAGCAGGAAGAGTAATGACAACGCACTCCGCAAAATACCTGAGCACTGCCCGCAGGCGTGTGCAGCCGCAGATGCGCATTATTGCAAGGCTTCTGCGCCGTTTGAGCAGAATGAAACGGTACAGCATCGCAAAGTTAGTCACCGACAAAAGTGATATGAGCAGTGCTATCCAGATCATGTTGTTATAGATGCTGACAGTATCGGTATCGGGAAATTTCAGCTTGGGAAATCTGAGCAGACCGCCGAAGTGCTCCTCGGCTTTGCTTGTTATGTCATTATACGCCGAGCGTGTTATATTACGGTAAAACGAAAAGCCTATCTGAGTGATCTGCACATCATCGGGCACGGTCAGGAAAGGAACTATCGGTGCAGCTGTCCCTGCGGAATATGTACCTGCCACAGTGTATTTTTTACCGAACATCGTTATCGTGCCGTCTGCATTTCTGAATTTGCTGCAAGCTGCGTTCCATTCATCTGCACCGCTGCCGCTGACAACTGCGACAAGCTCTCCGTTTTGTTCCTCAAAGCTGCTGATATATCTTCCCGATGTGATAACACCCTTTTCCTCCCAATTCTGACGGGTCTGCTCACATATATCGTACTTACCAGCACGGATAACGAACCGCATCGAAAATGACCCCGGACCCTCGTCAGACTCGAACTCGGACAGGTCTGCACCTGCATAAATGACCAGCATTGAGTCCAGTGTTTTCTCGTTGAGCGACTCCGCAAACCGCTGAAAATCGCCCTTTGAGATGCTCGTTCCCTGCTGTATTTCAGGATTGAGCGTTTTCAGTTCAAGCTCAGTCTCATTTTTCTGTGTCCTGTAATTATAATAAAGCCCGTAAGAAAAGTTGATGATAAATGCCGACGAGATCACGCAGATGATTATCACCGCAAATATCGCACTTTCCTTTCTGGCAAAACTTAAAACGCCTGACAGCACGCTCCTCATAATATCGCCCCGCAAAAAAATTACTGATGAAGACTTTCGCCCTCATCAGTAAAGATGCAGTTATTCTGTTTGATGTGACTGTTCGCTGTGCGGTCTTACCGACCTGCACAGTTCAAGCATAGTTTCTTTGTCAAGATCGCCGGAAACCATAAATACATATCTGCCATTATCCCAGATATAGACCGTCTCGCATTCTGTCACAACGATCTGATATTTCTGCCCGTCCGTGTCGGTGTATTCCTGCGCTTTTGCATCGTCAGTAAATATGATCCGAAATGAGTCTTTGGTGAACTGCGTAAACAGTATCCTGCTGCTCGTGCTGTAATACGGAATATCTACTCTTGTATCAGTCTTGTTATAATACTGCTGTTCAAAGCCTTCCGGCAGTTTGGTAATGCGGTATTCTTCCTTAATGGTCGACGGATAGCCGCTGCATGAATCACTGTCAGCAGTTATGACCTGATGATCTGAAAAAACGCTTGTGATAAAATCAAAAATCGTTTCTCTCACAGCTTTGACGCTCATCGCCGATGCAGAAACTATCACTAACGCTGCAGCGATGCAAGCTGCTCTGCGCCCTGCGGTACAGACAAGTTTGAAATACGGCTTGCGCTGCCTTTTAAACAGTTTTTGCATTTTCTTTTCGTGTTTTTGGCTGAAAATATGCTGCTCAGATCTATCAATATCCCGCAAAAGCCCGGCTGTCTGTTCGTCAAAAAGCTCCTGTACTGCTATGCTAAGCTCATCCATTCTCATCGCCCTCCTTTAGTTTTTCAGCAAGTCTCTGCCGTGCCTTTTGCAAGCGTTTCCTTGATGCGGTCTGACTTATCCCGAGCGTGCGGGCTATCGCCTTGTGGTCAAGCTCCAATGCATATCTCAGATACAATATCTCTGTATCTTCCTTGCAAAGCTTGCTCAGACATTCCTTTATCCAAAGCCTGTCATATATGTTTATTTCCTCGTCGGGAATAAACTCCTCGTCAATATATTCGAGGTCGTTAAGATGATTCTTTCCTTTGCGCAGTATCATCTTAGCTGCATTTTTGATCGTAACGATGAAATATCCGTGCTTTTTGCGATCATCAAGACTTTTGATAATATCATAATTGGCTGCTAATGACAAAAAGCCGTCCGAGACCGCATCTTCAGCGAGCGCACTGTCATTAAGGATCCTATAAGCTATAAAATATGCTTCGTTTTTATACTCGTGATAAAGCTTCTCAAACTCAGACTTTTCATTGTCTTCGTTAAGAAGCATATATACAGGCAGCAAAACACTTACCTCTTTTCATTTTGATTTATCCTATTATTTATAGATGCAGTCACACGCAGGAATGTGACCGCATTTATCAATTATTTTGGAAAGTGATAGTATTTTAGCATAGTATCGGCTGTTATGCAAGCAAATAATCTTCTTGAAGGCACAATATAAGCTGCTTTTGCACCACATTGTTCCCGACGCAAAACAAATAGTGATCATTTTCACGCAGAACACAAAGACAAAAACCATAGACGAGATCCCGTTGTACATTTTATTCAGCACCGATGCACAGATCAGCACATTTCCGCTGTCATTAAGCAGAAACAGCGGCGTCACGCAGACGAGGAACGACAGCACGAAGGAGAAGGTCACATTTTTGCAGGCGGTACTTATTGCACAGGCGGCTGGAGCACCTCGGATGAAATAGTGATAAATTACAAGGATGGCAGCAGCGAAAAGATAGATCCGGAAAAGTTGACAGACATAAGACGCTTTGATATTCAGAATATAAAAAGCGTTAAATATCGAGGATCGGATTATCTGCCCGAGAGGATAGAACAGGCAGCAACTGAACAGTGATGTATCAGTTTATTTGTTCGAGTCTTCCCTTATCCATCTCGTGCACCGTCTCGCACAGAACGGATATGTCCTCTGCGGAGTGGGAGCAGATAAGGATAGTTATGAGATTTGACACCGACAAGCATCCGTCACCCGACAAAGCTTCCGCACAAAGCGGCTTGAACAGCGCTTATACGATCACAGCAGATTACTGCATAGAATGAATCAAAACACTGACACCCCGACACACAGCTCCAAGTTAACGCAACAGTTGTCGGGGTGTTTTTGGGGTTTTGTGAGCATCTTCACGATTGACATTAAGGTGGGAAAATGGTATATTGTTTACAACAAGACCAAACGAAAAGCGAGGTGAGAAAATGACGGCTGAACAGATAAAAAAACAGGAATCTGAGCTTGCGGCAAAGGTCATGGATCTGTCGATCGGAAAGCTGCTTTTGCGGTATCATTATTTCTCACTCGCATTGTGCAGACTTGCGATATCGCAGCTGCCGGGAAAAATGATGACCGACGGGAAAAGCCTGTGCTACGACGCACAGTTCATTCTTGAAAGGTACAAACTGTCGGACACGATGCCTGTTCACGACATTCTGCACTCGGTGCTGCACAACCTGTTCAGGCACTGGAACATCGGAAAGGTTAAGCCGTCATTATGGGACGCTGCCTGCGATATTGCGGTCGAAGCACTGATATGCAATATCGCACCAGACCTTGAGATCGAGCAAGATGCAGACAAGCGAAAGAAGATCATTCGTGAGCTGTCTTCACAGGTCAAGCCGCTGACAGCGGAAAAGCTGTATGCTTACTTTTCAAGACAGCAGCTTTCCGAGCAGACAGCACAAGAATACATTCAGCTTTTCTCGGTCGATGAGCACCGCTTGTGGCACAAAAATAATGATGAGCGTGAGCTTGAACCCGAGGAGCAGCTGCCGACGATGCCCGTGAGCGAATGCGACGAGCAATCGCAGCAGACAGAGCAAGGCAGCAATGAGCAACAGGGCAGCGACAGCGAAAAAAAGGAACAATGCGAAGAAAATCAAAGTGAACAACGCTCGAACGGCGACGCAGAGAGTTCCCACAGCGACAGCATAGAAAAGTGGCTCGACGAGCAAAGCAAGGCTAAACAAAAGGAACTTGAAGACAGCTGGAAACAGATCGCAAAGCAGGTGCAGTCAGAGCTTGAAGCGTTCGGAAGATCGGACGACCCTGCCAAGCTGACGCTTGTCGATATACTTGAGCATATCGGCCGAGAAAAGACCGATTACCGTGCGTTCCTGCGCAGGTTTGCGGTGCAGGGCGAGGTGATGAAGTCGGATCTTGACGCTTTCGATGTGAACTTTTACTGTTACGGTCTGAAGCTTTACGGCGATGTTGCCCTTATCGAGCCGCCCGAATACAAAGAGGTAAAGCGAATAAAAGACCTTGTTATCGCAATCGACACCTCGGCATCTGTCGGCAGGGAAACGGTGCGGGCATTTGTGCGCAAAACATACAGCATACTCAAGACAGAGGAGAGCTTTTTCAGCCGTATAAATATCCACATACTGCAATGCGACATACGCATACAGGACATAGCTGTGATGACCTGCGAGCAGGAACTTGAACGGTACATAGACGCTCTTGAGCTGAAAGGCTTCGGCGGAACGGATTTCAGACCTGTGTTTGAATACATTGAGGAGCAAAGGGCACAGGGAAAGCTGAGCGAGCTGAAAGGCATGATATATTTTACCGACGGACTTGGTACTTTTCCCGAAAAAGCACCCGATTATGAGACGGCTTTTGTGTTTTTGCAGGGAGACTATGAGAAAGACCAAAAGCCCGAGGTGCCGCCGTGGGCGGTAAGGATAATGCTGGACGAGGGAGATGTGCTTGATGTCTGACTTTGTGATAAACGGCAGTGAGCTTGTTTCCTACTGTGGCAATGAAACGGTCGTGAGTGTTCCCGGGGGTGTAAGCAGCATCGGTGATGAAGCCTTTTTCGGTGCATCGTTCATACAGCACATAGAGCTTCCCAAAGGCGTTGAACATATCGGGAAAAGAGCGTTCTGGGGCTGTGCAGGACTTGAGAGCATAACTCTCCCCTGCGGTCTGCGCTCGATAGATGATAATGCTTTCAGAGAGTGCGGTGCGCTCAAAGAGATAATTCTGCCCGAGGGTATGACCCACATAGGCGAGGCGGTTTTCAGAGCCTGCGGTCAGCTTGAAAAGGCATATTTCCCCGACAGCCTGAAGCAGCTCGGGATAAGCACATTTTCCGATTGCTTCGGTTTAAAGGAGATACGGCTGCCGCAGGGTATTCAGGATATTCCCGCAAGGTGTTTCCAATGGTGTATGAGCCTTGGACAGATACAGATACCCGACAGCGTGGAGCGTCTTGAAAGCGAGGCTTTTCTCGGGTGCATGGCACTGAAAAACATAACACTGCCGCAGGGATTGAAAGAGCTCGGCATAAAATGCTTCTGCGAATGTAAAACGCTCACGGAGATTGACGTTCCGGACAGCGTTGTACACATCGGTGCAGACGCATTCTACAAAAGCGGCGTCATAGACGGTTGCAAAGAAGAATTTCTGGTGCTTGTGGGCATACTTGTGAAGTATCTCGGCGATGGCGGAATTGTCTGTATCCCGAATGGGATACGGGCGGTCGGCGACTATGCATTTGCATACCGTGAGGACATCAGGCAGATACAGCTGCCGCAGAGCGTGACGGAAATAGGTGATTACGCATTTGAGCGGTGCAGTTCGCTTGAAAATGTGCTGCTGCCCGACGGTCTGAAAAAGATAGGCAAAGGTGCATTCTCGGAGTGTGAAAAGCTTGCCGAAATAAAACTGCCCGACAGTATCGAGCGGATAGGTGCCGGCGCTTTTCAGTGGAGCGCAGCGGCGTTTAAAGAACGTGACGGAATGACCTGTGCGCAGGGAAAATATCTGCTTTCTTTTACGGGAAATGCGGACAGGCTGACAATCCCAAGCGGCGTACTTGTCATTGCAGACGAAGCATTTATCAGATGTCGGGTGACCGAGGCGGTGCTGCCCGAGGGCTTGAAAACTATCGGAGATGATGCTTTTCGGTGGAGAAGCGAACTTAAAAAAATCTGCCTGCCGTCAACGGTGAGCTGCATAGGTGCGAATGCCTTTGCAAACTGCATAGGTGCGCAGATAAGCATTGAACGACCGCATGCACAGCTTGGAGATAATGCTTTCCCGAGCGGTACAAGGCTTTTGATGACCGTGAACGGCAGACAGCTCGATGTAACGCTCGATGGCAGGATAAAAAGCAGCGGCTGCGACGAACTGCGGCTGTGGGTTTTTGCCTGTGAGCCGTCGGAGAAGAATTTTGAAAGCATCAAAAGTGAACAGTACAAGCTTGCCTGTGCGATTGCGTTTTACGGGTGCGGCGAGACATATGACCGTTTCCTCAGAGAAAACATCACAAAGGCTGTCTGCTTTGCGGCGAGCAAAGGCATACAGGAGCTTGAAAGAGTGCTGTCATTCGGGCTGCTCGGGCTTGAACAGCTCATGGAGTGCATCGACTACACACTGCGCTGCAA